>JARFQK010000362.1 GCA_029287815.1 Gammaproteobacteria bacterium | reverse complement strand
AAATATTCCACCGGAGGATGTGATCGACGAGATCAAGGCTTCCGGTCTGCGCGGTCGTGGTGGCGCCGGTTTTCCGACCGGTTTGAAATGGAGTTTCATGCCGCGCAATGCGCCGGTGCAGAAATACCTGGTGTGCAACTCAGACGAAAGCGAACCCGGCACTTGCAAGGACCGCGATATCTTGCGTTTCAACCCGCACGCGCTGGTCGAGGGCATGGCGATCGGATGTTATGCAATGGGCGCCACGGTCGGCTACAACTACAAGCGCGGTGAGTTCATGGACGAGCCGTCGAAGCGATTTATCCAGGCGTTGAAACAAGCCTACGAGCATGGCTGGCTCGGAAGCAATATACTCGGCACCGAAGTCAATATCGATCTCTATCCGTCGCTCGGCGCCGGCGCCTATATCTGCGGCGAAGAAACGGCATTGCTGAATTCGCTCGAAGGCAAGCGTGGCCTGCCGCGCTACAAACCCCCGTTCCCGGCCAACTACGGCCTCTACGGCAAGCCGACCACGATCAATAACACCGAGACGTTGGCATCGATTCCGGCGATCATGCGCAATGGCGGTCAGTGGTTTGCAGATCTGGGCGTGCCCAATAGTGGTGGCGTGAAACTGTTCTCGGTGTCCGGGCACGTCAACAAGCCGGGGAATTTCGAGATTTCGATGGGAACGCCATTTTCCGAGCTGCTCGACATGGCTGGAGGCGTGCGCAATGGCAACAAACTCAAGGCGGTCATCCCGGGCGGTTCTTCGGTGCCGGTCGTGCCGGGCGATGTGATGATGCAGGCCAATATGGATTACGATTCCATCGTCGAGGCCGGCTCTATGCTCGGTTCCGGTGCCGTTATCGTGATGGACGAAACGACCGACATGGTCGAGGCGCTGCGGCGTATTTCACGTTTTTATTTTTCCGAATCCTGCGGACAGTGCACGCCGTGTCGCGAAGGTACCGGCTGGTTGTACCGTATGCTAACGCGCATCGTCACCGGCAAGGGCACGATGCAGGATCTGGACAAGCTCGACGATGTCGCCAGCAAGATCGAGGGTCGCACGATCTGCGCGCTCGGCGATGCCGCCGCGATGCCCGTGCGCAGTTTCGTCAAACACTATCGCCACGAGTTCGAACACTACATCGAACACGGCAAGAGCATGGTCGCAGGGGCGCCCGACAAGGCAGCCTGAGAAATTTGATTTTCATGAGTCCACAGATGAACACAGATACACACGGATATGGGGCGTTGTTGTTGTCGCTCTCTGGTTGTTTGTATCAGCAGGAATGCGGGCCCACACCCAAAACTGTTAGCGTTCATCTGTGTTCATCTGCGTTCATCTGTGGATATTTTTAGACATGTCAGAAGCGAGCAACACAGAGTTTGTAACAATCACGGTAGACGGTCGCGAGCTGCAGGCGCCGAAGGGTGCGATGCTGATCGAGGTGACCGACAAGGCCAATATTAAGGTTCCGCGCTTCTGTTATCACGAGAAGCTGTCGATCGCGGCCAATTGCCGTATGTGTCTGGTCGAGGTCGAGAAAGCCCCCAAGCCCTTGCCCGCCTGCGCGACGCCGGTTATGGACGGCATGGTTGTGCATACGCGCTCCGACAAAGCCAGAGAAGCGCAAAAATCAGTGATGGAATTTCTGCTGATCAATCACCCGCTGGATTGCCCGATCTGTGACCAGGGCGGTGAATGCGAATTGCAGGATGTGGCCATGGGGTATGGCCAGGATGTCTCCGAGTACGTCGAGGGCAAACGCGTTGTCTTCGACAAGAGCATCGGCCCGTTGATTGCGACCGAGTTGACCCGCTGTATCCATTGCACGCGCTGCGTGCGTTTTGGTCAGGAGATTGCGGGCTTGCAGGAGCTGGGGATGACCGGGCGGGGTGAGTACGCGCTGATCAGCACGTTTATCGAGCAGTCTGTTGACTCGGAAATGTCCGGCAATGTGATCGATCTTTGCCCCGTCGGTGCATTGACAGCCAAGCCCTCGCGCTATGGCGCACGCTCGTGGGAAATGGTGCAGCACGCGGCGATCTCACCTCACGATTGTATCGGCTCCAACATTTATGTGCATACGTTGCGCGGCGAGGTCAGACGGGTTGTGCCCAGGGATAACGAGGCGATCAACGAGGTCTGGTTGTCCGATCGCGATCGTTTCAGTTACGAGGGGCTCAGTTCGGAAGATCGATTGACCGCCCCGATGATCAAGCAGGAGGGCGAATGGGTCGAAGCGGACTGGGAAGATGCCCTGCAACTGGCGGCTTCGAACATCGCCGATGCGCTCAAAACCGCTGGTGGCGATGAACCGAGCGATGACGACCCTTCATCCCGGCTGGCCGCATTGATCTCGCCCTCGTCGACGCTGGAAGAACTGTACTTGCTGCAGAAACTGTTGCGCGCTCTCGGCAGCGGCAGCATCGATCATCGTCTGCGGCAGAGTGATTTCAGCGATCAGGATATTGCCCCGGTAATGCCCTGGCTCGGGCAAGACATCGCCAATCTGGAGAATATCGACGCGGCGTTACTGATCGGCTCCAACCCGCGAAAAGAGCAGCCGATTGCGAACCACCGCCTGCGCAAGGCTGCGATAGAGAAGCAGGCGCAGATCAATTTTCTCAACCCCAGATCCTTCGATTACAATTTTCCGGTCGCGAATGCCATTGCGGTTGCCCAGCAAAATCTGCCGCACGAGCTGGCCGCGATCGCGGCTGCAGCGTTCAAAGCGAGCGCCAATCCGGTACCGGCGCACATCGCCGACGTGGTTGCTAACGCAGCGCCGACCCCGGTGCACACGACGATCGTGGAGCAGTTGAAACAGGGCGGGAATGCGACGGTGCTGCTCGGCAATCAGGCGATGATGCATCCCGCGTTCGCCGCGATCCGTGCGCTGGCCTCAGCCATCGCGGCGCAGACTGACAGCGTCTTCGGTTATCTTAGCGACGCGGCCAACAGTGCGGGTGCCTGGCTGGCCGGCGCGGTGCCGCACCGTGGCCCGGGCAATGACGGCGATGCGATCAAAGGCCTCACCGTTGCGGGCTTGGAAGATGCGTCGCCCGAAGCCGTGATCCTGTTCAATGTTGAGCCTGAATACGATCTGGCACGCAGCCGGGCATTGATGAAGACATTGGCACGTGCCCGGTCAGTGATCGCGATCACCGCTTTCAAGTCGCCGGCGCTGGCGAACGTTGCCAGCGTGATGTTGCCGACTGCGGCGTTCGCGGAGACGTCCGGTACTTACGTCAATGTCGAAGGGGTCATGCAGAGCTTCAACGGTGCCAGCACGCCGCCGGGTGAAGCGCGCCCAGGCTGGAAGATCCTGCGCGTGCTCGGCAATCTGCTGCAGGTGAGCGGCTTCGATTATGTGACATCCGAACAAGTGCGCGATGAGCTGCGTACAGCCTGTGAGCAGATCGAGTTTGACAACACCATCAGTGATGCCCCTCAGGTCACACTGAACACCCATGGCGAAGAGCTGATGCGCGCGGCCGATGTGCCGCTTTACGCTGCCGACGCCCTGGTGCGCAGAGCATCCTCACTGCAACAGACGCGTGATGCAATCGAGCTTGCGGTGAGCCTGCACCCCGAAGATGCCGAGCGCCTTGGGCTCGATGAGGAGACCACCCGCGTGGCGGTCAAACAGGGTGATGCCAGTGCCACCTTGAAGCTGATTATCGATGACAATGTCCCGGCGGGCAGTGCCTGGATTCCATCGGCGATCAGAGGCAGCGAGTCATTGGCCGATCCGTTTGGTGAAGTGATTATCGAGAAGGTCTGAATGCAGTGATCGATTCCATCGTCAATACGAGCTTAGCAATGTGGAACTGGTTTCCACCGGGCTGGCAGCTATTCCTCGAAATCATCGGCAAGATCATCCTGATCGTGTTGCCGTTGATGCTCGCCGTAGCCTACACCACGTATGCCGAGCGCAAGATCATCAGCTATATCCAGGTGCGTATCGGGCCGAATCGTGTTGGCCCGCGTGGCTGGCTGCAACCGATCGCCGATGCCGTCAAGCTCATGTTCAAAGAGGTCGTGCTCCCGACCAACGCGAACCGTTTCCTGTTTCTTTTCGCCCCGATTCTGTCGATTGGGCCCGCGCTGGCAGCCTGGGCGGTGATACCGTTCGACCGTGGCCTGGTGCTCACCGACCTTGATGCAGGGCTACTCTACATCCTGGCTTTGACCTCGATCGGCGTATACGGCGTCATCATCGCTGGCTGGGCCTCCAATTCCAAGTACGCCATGATGGGTGCACTGCGATCGGCCGCGCAGATCGTTGCTTACGAGATCGCGATGGGCTTCGCTCTGGTTGGCGTGTTGATGGCCAGTGGCAGCCTGAAAATCAGCACCATCGTTGAGGGTCAGGCGGGCGGTCTGGGCAGCTG
>JARFQK010000272.1 GCA_029287815.1 Gammaproteobacteria bacterium | reverse complement strand
TCAACTCCAGCGTCAGATTCGAGTGTTGGTCACAACTTGTTATAGAAATCTTTTCGTTTTTCAATCAGGGAGGTTTTCAGACAGCTACTTTGCGAGCTGGATAAATCTCAGGCCGGAACTATGTCTGCATATGAAACCAGTTCACGCACAGGCAATCGCGACTTCAGCCGGGATAGTAACAGGTACAGTCCGCCGATCTTGCGATGAAGAAACAAGATGCTTACCGGCGGCATTTGTCCGACACGTTTTTTCAAACGCATGTCTAGTACGATATCACTCATCCGGCTAGCCAGATCAGATTTGCCGAAGTCGTAATCCTCTCGGGAACGTACTGGTTCAATAGCCGTAGTCAGCAGCTTGATGATACTGTCCCGATACCCCGGCGTATCATTGCCATTCAGGTAACCTACTGCAACTGCGGCATCAGCAACATCAATGCCTGACCCATCAACGCATGCCTGCAGCAGGTTCCGCATCGAAGCCTGTTGCTCTGTTGTATACACACGCGTTGCACCAAAATCCATCAGTTCAATCGTGCCACTCTTGGGTTGATAACGGTAATTGGCAAAGTTTGGATCGGTCTGTACGAGGCCCCACTCGAAAATTTCACGCAAGCACAGTTCAAGCAAACTACCCGCCGCCAGGTTGCGTTCATCTTCAGCACGGTCTTCGAGCCACTCAATTGGCATGCCATCAAGATAACTCATCGTCAGCACGTCGTGTGTTGTCAGGTCATCAAGCACTTCAGGCGTAGCATATCTGTCATCACCGGCAACCTTTTGCCTGAATTGCTTAAGCGCACCAGCTTCGCGCAGATAGTCGGCCTCGAGATGAAGCTGAATTTTCGCTTCATCCATGAGGCTGTCGATGTCCGATTCAGCGGGCAGCAGTTTGAACATTCGCAGCAATCCGGCAACGTTATCGATGTCACTATCTATGCTATCTCTTATTCCCGGATACTGGACTTTAACTGCCACTCGTCTACCGTCATTCAATACGGCTTCGTGTACCTGGCCGATAGATGCTGCCGCTAACGGCGTAAAGACGAATCGTTCGAATTGATCGTCCCAGTTTTCACCCCATGCAGCTCCCAGCACCTCGGCCACTTGTCCAAGTGGCATGTGATGGGCGTCATCGCGCAACCTCGAGAGAATTTCGCTGAACTCCGGTGAGATAAGTTGACCGTTATCCATGGAAAGCAGTTGTCCTACCTTCATTGCGGCGCCGCGCATTTCAGAGAGTTTCTGTGTCATACGTCTGGCGTTGGCCGGGGTCAGCACCACATCGCCGATGGATGGGCGGCGCCCGCTGACAATCTGTCGAGTGCCCTCGGTAACGGCACCGCTTATCAACCCACCGGCAAGGCGCCCGAAGTGCGTTAGTCGTCCTAGCCTTGTCGTTGTGATTTGCCTTTGTCTTGCCATGATGTTCACTTATTACTGAGGTAGTGCCATATCTTGGTTGGTCACCCGCACCGGAGCAAACCAGCTGTCAAAAACCCTTGTTACTGGTCTTCTGCCCTGTATTTATGGCAGTGCCGAACAAGAAATGCGGTGTCATGCACAGGTTTTGTCGAGACTATACGGTCTGCCAACCAGCGCGAGCTATTTCAAAGTCAAGAAGCGATTACTGCGCCCGCCGCTATCAGCGCGAACAATGGCGTAGTCAGGAACGTAAGGGTCATACGACTAACCATGCGGTCTTCTTGCTGCTGTACAAGTGCTTGTACTCTAGTCATGACATTATCTCCTTTGAGTGGTAGTAGATATCCATTTGTCTGGATATGTCCTAGACAATATGCCCTACTTGTCCAATTGTCAAGGTTTTGTATAATACATTTCATATTCAAAGCAACGAGTCGAACACGAACGGAGAAAAAAATGACTGCATCCAATGACATCGCATCGAGCGGATACAGAATCGGCAAGGTTTCCAAACTGACGGGGATCTCTCCCGATACATTGCGCGTGTGGGAACGGCGCTACGAAACCGTCGTGCCTGAGCGCACGCCCAGTGGCGGTCGCATATATTCCAGTGAGGACATCGCCAGGCTGACGTTGATGAAAAAGCTGGTCGATGCCGGCGACGCCATCGGATCGGTCGCTGGCCTGAGCCAGTCAGAGCTGGAGGGGCGCCTGCTTGAATCGAACCAGGCCAGCATAAGCATTCAACACAGCGGTCCGGTAAGAGTCGTCGTCGTTGGAGACACCCTGCCCACCAAAATGCAGTCAGATGAGGACACACTGGGCAGCGTCGAACTGGTAGCTGCCTATTCGAGCATCAACGCGTTCGAACAAGAAACAACAACAGTGGACGCCGATGTCGTCATCATCGAACAACCCAGCCTGCAATCTGAAACGGCGATTCGAATTGCCGACTGGATTACAAAGCTCAATGCCGTTTATGCGATCGTGGTATACCGCTTTGCGTCCCAGGAAACACTGAACCGCTTACCTCAAGGTAAAACCATGGCAATGCGTGCACCGGTGGAGCCTCGCACCTTGCAGCAATACTGTGTCGCCTTGTCTGCCAGGCGACATGAATCGCCAAGTGAAGAAGCAGACATAGCAAACCTCATATCGCCGGCGCCGGCACGTCGCTATGATGACGA
>JARFQK010000271.1 GCA_029287815.1 Gammaproteobacteria bacterium | reverse complement strand
GATTTTGCTCAGTCGGCAATAGACACGGCTATTCCACTCCTTCGCAAAATCCTCTGTAAATCCAAATCTCGGCGTGATCATCTCGCCCCCTGGTGAGACATGCGAGCTGGTGCTCGTAAGCGCCGCTCTGGAGCGAAAAGCATAGCCATAGCTACGGTTTGAGTGAAGAGCAAGCTTACGGACGCGAAGACCAGCCTGAACCGTGATAGGCTCTGCTGAAAAACACTTTGTATTTTCGATCATTTGAGTATTCTCATAAGAGCCAATGCCTTATCAGTGCTCTACGCCGCCTGGTGAAAAATGCGGGCTAGACATCGATAATGCCAAGCACATTCAGGAAAACGATGATCACCGCGATCGGTGTGATGTATTTGATCAGGAAATGCCAGATTCGGTATACCATATCATGCGTGTCCAATTCATCCCGGGTCGAGCTTTCTTTCATCAACCAGCTGGCGAAAATCGCGATAAACAACCCGCCAAGCGGCAGCATCAGATTGGCAGTAATGAAATCCAGCGTATCAAAGAAGTTCTTGTCCTCGAATAGAAACGGAACACTCCAGGTGTGATCGGCCCAGACGTTGAACGAAAGCACCGATCCGATACCGAGCAGCCAGGTGAACATACCAATATAGACCGAAGCATAAATCCGATTCATACCCTGGTTCTCGACCAGCCAGGCCACTGCCGGCTCGATCAGCGATATCGCCGACGTCCAGGCAGCAAACACCAGCAGGACGAAGAACGCCGTACCGATCATCGTGCCGGCCTCCATATGACCGAAAGCGATCGGCAGCGTTTTGAAGATCAGACCCGGCCCTGCGCCGGGTTCAAGGCCGTTCGCGAATACGATCGGGAATATCGCCATACCGGCGAGCAGCGCAACACCGGTATCGGCAATCCCGATCAACAGCGAGGCCTGAGTGATCGACGTCCTCCTGGGCAAGTAGGAACCATACACCATGATCGCACCCATGCCGAGGCTGAGCGTGAAAAAAGCATGGCCCATGGCGATCAGTACGCCCTGGCCGTCGATCGGCCCGGGCGTGAACAGAAAACGCACGCCTTCCATGAAGTAGCCGGTCGTCATCGAGTAGGCCACGGTCATCAAAAGCAAGGCCAGCAACGCCGGCATCAGAAAGCGCACGGCTTTTTCGAGGCCGTGCTTGACGCCGCGGGCGACAACGATCATCGTCATGACCATGAAAATCGTATGCCAGGCCAGCAGCCGTTCGGGATCGGATACCAGGTTGGTGAAAATACTGTTGATCCCATCAGCGGTAACGTTCAGAAACATGCCGCTCCCCGTCCTGAACACATAGGACATCGCCCAACCGGCGATCACACTGTAATAAGACAAAATCAGGAAACCGGCGACCACGCCCATCCAGCCGAGCGCGACCCAACCGTTGCTGCGGCCCTCGTCCTTGGCCAAGGTCGCCATCGTGTTGATCGGGCTTTGACGTCCCCGACGCCCGATCATAGTTTCAGCCATCATGATCGGCACTCCGATCAACGCAATGCAAACCAGATAGACCAGCACAAACGTGCCACCACCGTTCTCGCCGGCAATGTACGGAAATTTCCAGATATTGCCGAGGCCAACCGCAGAGCCGGTCGCAGCGAGGATAAAAACCAGCTTATTGGACCACTGGCCATGGATTGACTTGCGTGTAGTTGTCATGATGGGTTCCGGTTTTTGGCGCTCATTTTCTGCAAAATTGCCGCACAAAACAACCGAGAAGCTCAGATGTTGGGGAAAAAGGGCTCGAGCCAGGCGTGCGCTTGCTTGGGAATAATTGCAGTGACCGGTTATACTCTGCAGCCGCGCTGGCCAGCATGGCGCGAAAAGGATTTGGCATATCGGGATAAACTGGCAGTCCGATCCGACCATCACGCGCCCGCCTTGGTAAAGCTACCGGGCACGCGTACGCGTTAAGAGCATCACATGGCAAAGAAAAAGAAAACCCCTTCTAACCAAATCGCTGTAAATCGCAAGGCGAGACACGATTATGCTATCGAGGACAATTATGAAGCCGGGCTGGCCTTGATGGGCTGGGAGGTCAAAAGCCTGCGCGCCGGCCGTGTATCCATGAGCGAAAGCTACATTCTGGTCAAAGATGGCGAACTGTGGTGGTTTGGCGGTCATCTCACGCCGCTCAGCTCTGCATCAACGCACGTTAAAGCAGATCCGACGCGCACACGCAAGCTACTGATGCACAGAAGTGAAATAGACCGCCTGATCGGCCAGGTCGAACGCAAAGGTTATACACTGGTACCACTAGCGCTTTACTGGAAACGCGGCCGGGTTAAATTGGATATTGGCCTGGCCAAGGGTAAGAAGAGCCATGACAAGCGCGCCAGCGAAAAGGATCGGGACTGGCAGCGCGACAAGGCGCGCATCTTAAAACATAACCGCTAGGAGTCTGGACGGGAGTAGCTTCGTTAATTGATCTGATTTGCGTTATTTAGTCCACAGATGAACGCAGATTAACGCGGATGTTTTAATTTTTCCTGCTGCGCGTCGGCATCGGATCCCGCCCAGACAAAACCTCCGTATTGATCTGTGTTTATCTGCGTTCATCTGTGGACCGATTGAGGAGCCGTGGTGCGCACGGCGCACCCTACTTTTTTTAGCTGGAGTCGGGTTGCTTGTTCCAGAGACAGGCATCGCCCATCTTCGTGAGCAACGCATTGTGCGCGGACAACTCATCCTGACTGGCTGTAATCACGCGCAGCGGCGCGCGCTTTGAGGAAATTCGTGGCAAGGTTGTCGAGGCACCGTCCTGTTTTGCCCCTGCTTCTTCGCTGTCCAGAGCCAAACCGACCTGACCACCCGTCATCCTGAGGTAAACGTCAGACAGGATCTCCGCATCGAGCAAGGCCCCGTGCAAATCGCGGTGCGTGTTGCTGACATCATAACGCCTGCACAGGGCATCGAGATTGTTTTTCTGCCCTGG
Organism: Gammaproteobacteria bacterium; assembly: GCA_029287815.1. GTDB lineage: Bacteria > Pseudomonadota > Gammaproteobacteria > SZUA-229 > SZUA-229 > JABDQW01. The sequence continues at coordinate 12,421 of JARFQK010000271.1, read as the reverse complement.
GTGCATTTTTCGCGCCATCACCAGTGTATCAGTGACCTTGCAGTAGTCGGCGATCGCACCATGACCATCATTGAGCAGCGTCAGCTCATGATCGAGAAATCCGACATCGAAGGGTGCGTTGTGGATAACCAGCTCCGCCCCACTCAGATAATTCATCAGATCGTCGGCAATGTCACCGAAACGCGGTTTGTCTTGCAAGAATTCGTTGCTGATACCGTGCACCTGGAAGGCGCCTTCATCGACTTCGCGGTCGGGCTGCAGGTACTGGTGATAATTGTTGCCGGTCAGACGTCGGTTGATCAGTTCGACGCAACCGATTTCAATGATCCGATGGCCCTGGCTTGGTTCGAGGCCGGTTGTTTCCGTATCGAGCACGATCTGGCGATTCATCGCGCCTTTTTATTGGATTGCGTGGCCTGAGTCAACTGTTTCGCATAAATCTGGCGGGTTTTCTGAACGCAGAGGCCGCAGAGACGCAAAGAGCGCAGAGATTCTTGATGATTGATTTGCTGATCACAGCGGCTTCAGCCGTCAGCAATTTGCGATATCGCGCTTTTACCGGTAAAAGCTGATGCTGCGCCCCAGGAGTAGACCTTTGCGGTCTCTGCGTCTCTGCGCCTTTGCGTTTAAACCAGAGGGAATTACCGCGACAATAATTCATCGATCGCCTTGTTGGCCAGCGCATCGGCGAGTTCGTTGCCCTCGTCACCCGAATGCCCCTTGACCCAGATCCAGGTGACATCGTGCTTTGCGGTCGCAGCGTCCAGACGTTGCCATAACTCCAGATTCTTGACCGGTTGCCGGTTGGCGGTTTTCCAGCCGCGCTTCTTCCAGTTGGCGATCCAGCTGGTGATACCGTCGAGCACGTACTTCGAATCGGTATACAGCTTCACCTTGCACGGGCGTTTCAGCGCTTCCAGGCCGGTAATGGCGGCCATCAGCTCCATCCGGTTATTGGTTGTTTTCAGTTCACCGCCGTGCAAATCTTTCCGCCTGCCGTTGTAGCGCAGACTCACGCCCCAGCCGCCGGGACCCGGGTTGCCGCGGCAGGCCCCATCTGTGTAAATTTCTACGGAATTTTTCATAGTTTTGAGTTGTCTGTGTTTCCGACTGGCAAGACGCGCGTGCACCGCCAAAGAATTTGGAATAATATCGCTCCTGAAACGGATTTTTCCAAATCGAGCTAATATAATTGGAAAACAATACGAATAAATCGACGTCGCCTCGTGTTCTATCTTAATAAAAGAAACCCAAACAATTACAGACTTTGGTGCATTCCGGCCTTCTGCTCCGTGTTGCTGGCCGGGTGCTTCCCGGACCATACACGTTTGACCACTGCAGATAAACTGCTGGCCGCCGGCGACGGTGAAGCTGGAAGAGGATTGCAGCTCGAAGTCCAGGCCAGTGAGCTGGTCGTCAGTCCGGCCGCCGAGATCGAGGTCAGCGAATCCGATCCGTTCGAGGAGCCCGACCACGGTACCTACAGTATCTGGCCGCGGATCCGCGCGGGTTTCAAGATCGACACCCACCTGGAGCATCCGTCGGTGCAAAGCGAGCTGGAATGGTATAGCAAACACCCGGACTATCTGTACCGGACGATGCAGCGTGCGGAACCGTTTATACATTTCATTCTCGAGGAAGTCGAGGAACGTGGGCTGCCAACCGAACTCGTGCTGCTTCCGATCGTTGAAAGCGCCTATCAACCATTCGCCTATTCGCATGGCAGAGCGGCCGGGATCTGGCAATTCATCCCGTCGACCGGCCGTATCTATGGACTTGAACAGACCTGGTGGTATGACGGCCGTCGTGACATCTACGCATCCACGCAGGCAGCGCTGCAATATCTGCAGAGTCTGAACAAACAGTTCGACGGCGATTGGACGCTGGCATTGGCCGCCTACAATTCGGGTTCCGGTACGGTGCAGCGCGCGATTCGCAAAAACAAAAAGCAAGGCAAGCCGACCGACTTCTGGCATCTGAAGCTGCCAAAAGAAACACGCGCCTACGTGCCGAAGTTGATGGCCTTGAAAGAGCTCGTGGAAAGCCCGGAGCTGTACGAGGTCGGCCTGCGCTGCATTCCCGACGCTCCCGGCTTCATCAAAGTCGATACCAAATCACAAATCGACCTGGCACTGGCTGCAGAACTTGCCGAGCTGGATATGGATACGCTTTATTCCTACAACCCGGCTTTCAACCGCTGGGCAACCGCGCCGGAAGGCCCCCACCGCTTGCTGCTGCCCTACCACAATGCTGAGAAATTCAAGGCGAATTTAGCACTGTTTCCGGAAGACCAGCGTGTGCAATGGAAACGCCACAAGATCAAGACAGGCGAGACACTCAGCCATATCGCAGTCAAACACGACACCTCGGTGAAAGAGCTGCGTCGAATCAACGGCATCAAGGGCAACAATATTCGTGCCGGAAAGCATCTTTTGATCCCTGTCGCCAGTCGTGATCAAGCAACGTACAGGCTGAGTTCGGCACAACGCAAAAAGGCGCTGCAATCGACCGAACGTCAGAACAAGACACGCATCAATCACATCGTCCAGAATGGTGAAAGTTTCTGGACGATATCGCGCAAATACAAGGTCAACATGCACAAACTGGCCAGATGGAACGGGATGGCCGTACGGGATCCTCTGCGCAAAGGGCAGAAACTGGTGGTCTGGACCGACAACCGCGGAAAGAGCGTTGTTGCCGGCCGGCACAAACCGGCCCATACGATTCGGCCGATTTCCTACACGGTCAGGAACGGTGATTCGCTGTACCGAATCGCGAACCGCTACAGCGTCAGCATCGACGACCTGCATCGCTGGAACAAGATCAAAGGCAAGTATCTCCAGCCGGGGCAGAAGCTAAAAGTCTACGTCGACATTACCGAGCAGTCCGAAGGTTGAGTCCGCGGATGCGGCTGGTTGGATTTAACGCAGATGCGCAAAGGTCGCGGAGATTTTTCCGTTGTGGTAGGAGCGACTTTAGTCGCGAACACCGACGATGACGTAAGCAGTTCGCGGCTGCAGCTGCTCCCATCATAAGAGAAGAAAATTACTCTGCGAACTTTGCGCCTTTGCGGTGACATAGATCAGCAAATTGGCGGCGCGACCGCAGATCATTCGCGGCTAAAGCCGCTCCTACCGCCACATCAACAAAAACCACTTTGCGGCCTCTGCGTCTTTGCGCCTTTGCGTTAAAACGGACTCAGTCGAACACGATTCGATTCCTGCCCTGCTCCTTGGCTTTGTACATCCGATTATCGGCCGTCATCAAGGTTTCCTGAATGCTCTTGAATTGCTTGTAATTGGCCAGGCCAATCGAGACCGTCACGTGCAAACCGGGTGCGACATCGCTGAAATTGAAGTGTTCGAGTCCATAGCGTATGCGTTCCGCGACTTTCCTCGCTTGTTCGATATCGGTCTTGACCAGCAATACCACAAACTCTTCACCACCAAATCGCGAGCCGTAGTCGACCTCGCGGATTGACTTTTGAATGATATCGGCGAAGTTTTTTAAAACCACATCGCCGATATAGTGACCGTAACCGTCATTGATACGTTTGAAATGATCGAGATCGGCGAAAAGTATCACGAAATCGCTGTCCTCGCGCTCGCTCAATGCCTTCTGATTCGATAGCATGTTGATCAAATACCGGCGTGTGTAAAGACCGGTCAGGTCGTCCGTGGTTGCCAGGCGTGTGTTCAGCCTCAATGCTTCGGCCAGCTGCTCGTTTCTTTCCCTGAAGCCGATTCGCAATTTGTTGACCGCCGAGCCAGTGTACACCATGACCATGCAGGTCATCGTAAAGCCCAGCAATTGCACCAGTTCCTTATCGAAATGGATGCGCAGAGGCTCATTGACGTAGATATAGATAATCACGGAAGCATAACCGATGACGCTGAATGCGGTAATCGCGAGAAACTCCTTGAAGTTAAGCTTGAAATAGCCAAAGCTCAAAATACCGAAATACGGCATGATCGCAATGCTGCGCCAGGTGTTCAGCAGGTATACCAGCGTCAGTATGTAAAGCGAGCACCAGACCATTTGCACCATGGTCATGCTGGGATCGCGCAGCCGCTGATTGAGTCCACTACGGATGATCAGCGTAATCAACAACAAACCCGCCCAGAATATCAGGTTCAGGTCCAGCAACTGTATTTTCGTCTCTTTCAGCAGATCGCTGTTAGCGAAGTAGATACTCGCCAGCGTGAACATCATGATCGCGAATAGCGCCGCCAGATGCCGGCTCATGCGCAAAGCCTGACCTGGATCATCCGTCAGTATCAGCGTCCTCAGTCTGCCTAGCATCGACCGAATACCCTGAAATAATTCGCACTGGTGATTGCTGCGATCTGTTCGACGGATGTGTCTCTGATTGCGGCAAGCTGCTGTGCCACGTGTCGGACGTAGGCAGGATGGTTCTGCTTGCCGCGATGCGGCGCGGGCGCAAGATAAGGCGAGTCGGTCTCGATCAACAGGTGACGCTCGGGCACCTGCCTGGCCACCTCCCGCAGCGCCTCTGCATTTCGGAACGTGATAATGCCGGAGAACGAAATCATGAAACCCAATTCCAGCGCCTTTTCGGCGAAGGCCATGGTCTCGGTGAAACAATGAATCACACCGCCGCACTGGCTCGCATTTTCCTCGCGCAGTATCGCCAGCGTATCCTCGCCGGCATCACGCGTATGAACAATCACTGGTTTGCCCAAATCAACAGCACACTGCACATGCGTTCGAAAGCGCTGCTGCTGAGCGGCGCGATCGAGCCGGTCGTAATAATAATCGAGACCAGTCTCACCAATCGCGACTACGCTGTTGCTGTCGGCAACCGCTCTCAACGTCGCCAAATCAACGTCTTTGTCCGGATCCGCCATCGGATGAACACCGGCCGAAACCGATACTTGCGGGTAGTGCTGGACCAGCCGTAGCATCCGCGGGTATTTATCCAGATCAATCGCTACGCATAACATGTGATCCACACCAGCAGCCAGGCAGCGTTGCATCAGCACGTCAAAATCATCCTCGAATTCATCGAGCTTGATACAATCGAGATGACAGTGTGAATCGACGAACAATGGACCGGCAGCCTTTGAGATTTAAAGGCTGAAGGATACTACATTGTGTGAGTAATTCGATCGGATTTCATTGCCCCGGCAAGATGCGTTTCTATCTTGTTTCGCGTGGCGCCCTTGTCCTGCACGGAAAACTGCACGCCAATACCAGCCGAGCGGTTGCCCTGCGCGCCTTGTGGCGTAATCCAAATAATTTTGCCGGCCACAGGCAAACGTTCCTTGTCTTCGATCAGCGTCAACAGCATAAAGACTTCGTCGCCAAGATTATATTTTTTCGTGGTCGGTATGAATAGACCACCATTGCTCACATACGGCATGTAAGCAGCATAAAGCGACGCCTTATCCTTAATACTCAATGACAACATTCCCGGTCGTGCGGTCGGTGCAGTCATAACGGCTCCTGACTTGCGTTCTTATACGTTATCCCAGGATATTAGCAGATTTTCCCACAATAACTGCAGATTCAGTGCGATCCCCTCGGCTTTGATCAACGCACAAATCTGATCGTGCAAGCTGAACACTCGGCCGATGTCCGCCTTTTGGGCTCTGGCCTGGAGCACCTTGCGCTGATCCTCATTGACCAATTCGGCATCGTTACCAACGGTCAACAGCCGCACCAAATCACTAACCCAGTCCAGCAGCCAGACCAGGAGCAGGTCTTTCGGCAACTGCGCGAGTTTGTTCGCATAGGGGATCGATGCCTGACCACGGCTGCCGGCATTCAGAGCCTGGACCATCAAATCACGCGCTTGGGCGTGGCTCGCAGCGTGATCCTTGGCCAGTAATGGTGCCCCGTGCGCGCGTTTCAGTGCGCTTTGCGCATCATCGATACCATGCTGGCCCAGCCATGCCAGCGCTTGCGCAGTGTCGGGCAGATTGAAGCGAATCTGCTGACAGCGACTGCGAATCGTTACCGGCAATCGGTGCGGATGTGAGCTGACCAGAATCAGCAAGGTATCGTCACCGGGCTCCTCGAGCGTTTTCAACAAGCTGTTCGCAGCTTGTGTCGGCATTCTGTCAGCGTCCTCGATTACGGCGACGCGATAGCCTCCGAACTGACTGGTTTCTGACAAGGCCCGGTACATCGCTCTCAGAGCATCGATCTTGATCGTCAGCACAGGATTGCTGCTGGTCGACGTCGGCGGCGGTGTCGGTTTCAGCACGTGCACATCGGGATGCGTGCCAGCAGCGATGAGTTTGCAGGCATCACAAAGGCGACAGCCGAAATCCGAAGCATCCGGCTGCTCGCAAAGCAAACCCTGCGCCAACACATGCGCAAAGTGTTTTTTTCCAGTGCCCGCGGGCCCAGTAAACAGCAATCCGTGCGCCAGTCGCCGCTGCCGGCGTTGCTGTTGCAGCTGCTGCCATTGCCGATTCTGCCATGGGTATATCATTTATCTGGACTATTATCTGGACTATCAATGATGCCGTGCTCCGCCAGCACATGGACGATCTGGTCGTGCACCTTGTCGAGCGCAACACTGGCGTCCACCAGCGCGATCCTATTTGGATAATGCCTGGCCAGCTCCAGATAAGTGTGCCGCACGCGCTCAAAGAAGTCATTCTCTTCTTTTTCGATGCGATCCGGCGCGCTGCGCGCACCTGCCCGCTGTCTGCCCGTCGCCACCGGCGCATCCAGAATAATTGTCAAATCTGGCCGGAGATCACCCTGCACCCAGGTCTCCAGCTCCGCTATCTTTTTGTCATTCAAACCACGGCCACCGCCTTGGTAGGCGTAGGTCGCCTCGGTAAAACGGTCACATAAAACAACCTTGCCTGCATGCAAGGCTGGCAAGATGACCTTGTCCAAATGCTCAGCCCGTGCTGCGAACATCATCAACAATTCCGCATCCGCGCACATGCCCGCGTGCCGATGATGCAGCAGCAGCTCACGTAGCGCTTCACCCAGCGGCGTACCGCCAGGCTCTCGCGTCTCGACGATGGCGTTGCCTGTCGTTTCCAGTACACTGCGAATGAAGTCTCGGTTGGTAGTTTTGCCGACACCCTCGATGCCTTCCAGCGTGATGAACTTGCCGTTATAGTTCCCCATTTATCGGGCTCGCTTGCGCTGATGCGTATCCACGGCGCTTTCATGCTCCTGTAACGTTGTCGAGAAGATATGCTGCCCGGAGCCATCACCATTAGCAACAAAATACAGATAGCGGGTATCATCTGGGTGCATGACCGCTTTCAGTGCGCCAAGACCGGGCATCGCGATCGGTGTCGGTGTAAGACCCTTACGCGTATAGGTGTTGTAAGGCGTGTCGGTCCGCAGGTCGCGAAAACGAATATCCCCGTCGAAAGACTCTCCGATACCGTAGATGACGGTCGGATCGGTCTGCAGGCGCATGCCTTTTCGCAGCCGATTGATGAATACGCCAGCAATCACCGGTCTTTCCTCGGGCACCGCACTCTCTTTCTCGACGATTGAAGCCATGATCAATGCTTCGTAAGGCGTCTTGAACGGTAAATCCGGATCGCGTTGGTCCCAAAGACGTTGCAGGTGCTGCTCCATGCGTTGATAGGCTCGCTGCAGGATATCGATGTCGCGCATATTCTTATGTAAAAAATAGGTGTCCGGAAAGAACCTGCCCTCCGGATGCTGGCCGCCATAGCCCAGCTTCGACATGACCTGGTCATAAGGCACATCTTTCAGCGTATGCTCAACCGCTTCGTGGGCGGCCAATGCATCGATGAATTGCCTGAAAGTCCAGCCTTCGACCAGCGTCAGCGGATACTGCTTCACCTTGCCGGCAACCATGTCCGCGATCAGATCGGCAATTGACTGACCTGGAGAAAACACATATTCCCCAGCCTGCAAGCGGGTGGCATTACCACTCAAACGGCCATAAATACGCAAGTAGTTCGGATGTTTTAGCAGCTCATGGTCTTGCAGCTGGCTGGCGAGTGTTCTTACCGATGATCCCCGCTTGAAGCTGATCGTCACCGGCTCGTCGATCATGACCGGCTCGTGCAGGTAGAAAAACATGTTGCTGACGAAATAGGCAATCACAATCAGCAGTACAGCGCCAGCCGCAATCAACTTAGGTAACATTTTTTGCATCGCTGTCTATCCTTACTTTGAGTCCTTCACGAATGGTTTCAATCATCATCGAATGCGTAAAGCGCCGTTGTTCGAGTTGATTTACTATACATAGACCAATCACACTGTTACTGACAAATATTCCGTCGGAATTCAGCAGGTCTTTTTTCGACAAATTCGTGATTTTAACCGCTATCCCGCATGCCTTCGCGCAGTCAATGATCTGCGCTCGCATGATGCCGGCGATACCGCAGCGAGAGAGATCCGGGGTCAGCAGAGTATCATCGATCACCGCGAACAGATTGCTCATGGTCCCTTCAATCACATTGCCATCCAAATCGGATAGAAAGCCCTCATCGCAGGCACTGCCGAGCTCGCCGCTGGCGAGTACATTTTCCAGGCGGTTCAATGTCTTGATGCCCGCCAAAGCGGGATTGACCGCAACTTGCATTTCGCAGAACCGGGTGCCGATACCCTGCCTGGCCCAACGTTGCACGTGCGTTGGCCACGCTGAACGCATACAAATGCGTGTCGGCACCTGCCCGGCCTGGTAGCGATAGCCGCGCTTGCCGCGCCCGCGCGTCAATATCAGCTTGATGATGCTATGCTGCTGACGCCTGCCCTTCAACAACTGATCAATATCTTTCCGAAGCAGGGCGCGCCCTGGAAAAGCAATACCCAAAATGCGGGCACCGCGCTCCATGCGCTGCAGATGCTGATCGATAAACAACGGCCGCGCGCCCCGACAAGCGATGGTTTCAAACAGACCATCGCCGTAGTGCAGGCCCCGGTCCTCGACCGACGCATAAGCGGATGCAACACCGTTGATCAGTACCGCTTCCATCTAGCCACCGACGCCCAATGCGCGCAACAAGCCCCTCGCCTTTGCGCGTGTCTCCGCGAGCTCATGCCTGGCATCCGAATCGGCAACAATGCCGCCACCAGCACGGAATACGATGGTCTCGCCTTGACGCTGCAGCGTGCGAATCAGGATATTCAGGTCCATACTGCCGTCCCGGTTGATATAGCCGATGGATCCGGTGTACGCACCCCTCGCCTCCTGCTCCATCTCGGCCAGTATTTCCATGCAACGGACTTTCGGACAGCCCGTGATCGTACCACCGGGAAAAACAGCACGTATTACGTCGGCTGGGGAAACATCATCGCGCAAGCCGCCGCGGATATTGGAGACGATATGATGGACGTGCTGATAGCTTTCGCGAACCATCAACTCGTTAACCTCAACCGTACCGGGCACGCAAAGCCGGCCGAGATCATTGCGCTCAAGATCGATCAACATAATGTGCTCGGCCCGCTCTTTCGGGTGCGCCATCAGCTCGTCTGCCAGGCGACCATCCACAGCGGCATCCTCGGAGCGTGGACGCGTGCCTGCGATCGGGCGCGTCTCGATCACGCCGTGCTTTACGCGGATCAGACGCTCCGGCGAAGAGCTGATCACCGTGCTGTGTGGCAAGCTGGCCAGCACCGCAAAGCATCCTGGATTGGCCTGCGCCAGGCTGTCAAACAGGGTGATGTCCGTCGTCTCTGAAGCGATCGTCACTTGCCAGCGACGCGACAGATTGGCCTGAAAGATATCTCCGTCGAAGATGTAACGCTTGATGCGCGCGACCTGTTCGAGGTACGGCCCCTCGTCGGCTTCAGCAACATCAGCCACCTGCACATCGGTGGCAGCCGTCGCATTGGGCCGGCGCGCTGTAAGCGCACGACTGAAATCCTGTTCGATCACATCCAGCAACCCACTGAATTCACGCTCGGCAACCGCGATGTGCTGGCGGCGGTCATGGTCAAAAATGACGGCACAAGGACAGCGCACCGCCCAGGCGACCGGGTCATCGTGATTCGCCGCCGGCAGCGTCAGTACCGGCTCAATCTCCGCGGCGAGTTCGTAGGACAGATAAATGAACCAACCCCCGGTAAATGGCAACGAATTCGCTGCAGCTGTACTCGCGCTCATCGCAACCTCGCTTTTCTCGCGCTGCCACCACGACTGCAGCTTATCCAGAAAACCAGCTTGCTGGGAGGACAACACGCGGGGGTGTAATGCTAATGCCTGCTGCGGGTGTGCGAGCAGAATATCAAACTGACAATTTGTACCTTTGGCCGTGCTCGCCAGAATGAACGGATAATGCTCGGGATTGTATCGATAGAGCTCGGTCAGCCTGGGATCGATGATATCGGGGGCTGCCAGTGATCGGGTCTGGTAGTACATTCAGCCTGCTTCCGCTGAGGTCATCGCCTGGTGAGAAATGCGGCTTAACTGACCCTCTTGAATACCAGCGTCCCATTGGTGCCACCGAATCCAAACGAATTCGACAGCGATACGTTCAATTTCATCTCGCGCGCGGTGTTTGGCACATAATCCAGATCACAACCCTCGCCGGGATCCACCAGATTGATTGTCGGTGGAGCGACCTGATCGCGTATCGCCATCACCGAAAAAACGGCTTCAACGCCCCCCGCTGCGCCGAGCAGGTGACCGATCATGGATTTTGTTGAACTCACGGCAACGGTACGTGCAGCATGACCCAAAGCCACCTTGATCGCATTGGTCTCTGCAATATCACCCGCGGGTGTCGACGTGCCGTGAGCATTGATGTAATCGACATCCTCAGCATTGAGGCCTGCATCGGTGAGCGCGAGATTCATACATTTGGCCGCACCTCGGCCATCAGCCACCGGTTGAGTCATATGAAACGCATCACTGTTAAGACCAAAACCGACAAGCTCGGCGTAGACATCGGCTCCACGTGCTTTGGCCATCTCATATTCTTCCAGGACCAACACCCCCGCGCCATCACCCAGAATGAAACCGTCCCTGTCCTTATCCCAGGGTCGACTGGCATGTTCAGGATCATCGTTGCGCGTCGAAAGTGCACGCGCCGCAGCGAAACCGTTCATACCGAGCGGGGACGAGGCCTTTTCGGAGCCGCCGGCAATCATCACGTCCGCATCACCGTAGGCGATCATGCGCGCTGCCTGACCAATCGAGTGTGTCCCGGTCGAGCATGCAGTGGCCAGTGCAATATTAGGCCCACGCATGCCATGTTTGATCGAAAAGTTCCCGGAAATCATATTGATGATCGAGCCCGGCACGAAGAATGGCGAGACCTTGCGCGGCCCGCCCTCTAGCATTTTGACGTGGCTGGCTTCGATCATCGGTAAGCCACCGATACCGGACCCAATCGCGACACCGATTCGATCCGCGTTCGCTTCCGTAATTTCGATACCGGAGTCCGCCAAGGCCTCTTCGGCAGCAACCAGACCGTAATGGATGAACACGTCCATTTTGCGCTGGTCCTTGACAGGAATCACAGCCGAAGCATCGAAGTTCTTTACCGTTGCGGCAATACGAACCGGAAACGCGGACGCATCATATTCGGTAATCGGCCCAACCCCGCTGGTACCGGAAACAATATTGTCCCAGGATTCCTTCAAATTGAGGCCAACCGGGCAGACAATGCCTAAACCGGTAACGACTACACGACGTCCTGACACGTTATACTCTGAGTTGTGTTGACCACGGCCTGCGGGACAGGCTGTGTATGGATGGCTCGATTACTCGCTGTGTTCGTTGACGTAATCGATGGCCTGCTGGATTGTTGTGATCTTCTCGGCTTCCTCGTCCGGTATCTCACATTCAAACTCTTCTTCAAGAGCCATGACAAGCTCGACAGTATCGAGTGAATCAGCGCCCAGGTCGTCGACGAAGGAGGCCTCATTGGTCGCCTGCTCTTCCGTCACACCCAATTGTTCAATAACAATCTTGCGAACGCGTTCTTCGGCTGTGCTCATTTAATATGTCCTCATGTTATGATCAGTTTTGAGCTGCGCGGTATTGTAGTGAATAAATGCCCAGCTTTCCAGTAGCTTTTGTAAATTGAAATTCACTCAATAGCGAAATATATTTCATTTAAAATCAATATTTTAAATATATATTTTAACGTAAATTATAAGCATTGAGTGTGCCGATCTTGCTCACGCCATGTACATTCCGCCGTTGACATGCAAGGTTTCACCGGTGATATAGGCGGCTTCCGGACTGGCCAGAAAAGCAACGGCATTGGCCACATCGCTTGGCTCGCCGAGCTTGTTTAGCGGTATTTGCGCAATCAGCGCATCGCGTTGTTCAGCTCCCAGCTTGCGCGTCATATCGGTATCGATGAAACCCGGCGCGACAGCATTTACGGTGATGCTGCGCGAACCGATTTCCCGAGCCAGTGATTTCGTGAAACCGAGCAAGCCAGCTTTGGTCGCAGAATAGTTCGTCTGCCCGGGGTTGCCGGTGGCGCCG
>JARFQK010000268.1 GCA_029287815.1 Gammaproteobacteria bacterium | reverse complement strand
TCGCGCATCTGTTCGATGAGCACTTTCAATTCAACAGATGCCTGGGTCGTCGAGATGTCGGCTGACTTGGAACCCAGCGTATTGGCCTCTCGGTTCAGTTCCTGCATCAGAAAGTCGAGCCTGCGACCGACTGCCTCGTCGCGGTCGAGCACATCGCCAAGCTCTTTGAGGTGGGCATCGAGACGGTCAAGCTCTTCATCGATATCCATTTTCTGCGCCAGAAACGCTAGTTCCTGCTCGAGACGTTCCTGATCGGCATCGGCACTGAGCTCGTCCAGGCGGCTCTGGAGCTTTTCGCGATATCGCTGTTTGATCTGCGGCAGTTGTTGGCGGACATCGGCAACGATCTGGTGCATCGCATCGCGACGGCTCAGTATCAGATCGCGCATACGCTCGCCTTCGCGCAGCCGGTTGTCGACCAGCTCATCGAGCGCCTGTTGCAACAATGCTTCCGATGCCGCGTAAATCGCCTTGAAATCCTGTTCCGGTTCAGCCACCACGCCTGGCCAGGTCAGGATATCGACAGGATTGATTTCTGAGGGCTGGTGCAGACGCGTATTGATTCGCTGGCAGGCATCGATCAATGACTTGACCAACGCATCGTTGACCTCGATCCCGGTGTCAAATTCCCGCTCTGGGGCAAAGCGAAGCCCGCATTCGATCTTGCCGCGCTGCAGGCGCTGGTTGACGCATTCACGGACACGTCCTTCCTGTGCCCGAAAATCTTCCGGAAGCCTGCAATTGATGTCGAGGTAACGACTGTTGACCGCTCTGAGCTCCCAGATCAGCGTGCCGAATTTTTCACTTTGCTGCGCACGCGCAAAAGCCGTCATGCTCTTGATCATCCTGAACCCCGTCGTTGCCAGAAATTTCGTGCTCCATTGTAGCACGCCCACTGAGCCGGCCGTGTTGCTATAATGCGCCGCACCTGACGACACGGAGACCCGTATGAGACCGAGCAAGCGCGCGCCCGATGAACTGCGTGATATCAAAATAACCCGCCATTACACCAAGCATGCCGAGGGTTCGGTACTGGTCGAATTCGGTGACACCCGAGTCGTGTGCACAGCCTCGGTGGAAGACCGCGTACCGGGCTTTCTGCGCGGCAAAGGTCAGGGCTGGGTCACAGCCGAATACGGCATGCTGCCAAGATCGACCAGCAGCCGTATGGGGCGTGAAGCCGCCCGCGGCAAGCAGGGCGGGCGCACGATGGAGATTCAACGTCTGATCGGCCGTTCGCTACGCGCCGGCATCGACATGGAGGCCCTGGGTGAAACCACCATCAACCTGGACTGCGATGTGATACAGGCCGACGGCGGTACCCGTACAGCCAGCATATCGGGCGCCTGGGTTGCCCTGCACGATGCGATCGCGTTCATGCAGGGCCAGCAGATGCTCGATAAGGACCCGCTGCATCATCAGATTGCATCGGTGTCTGTTGGAATCTATCAAGGCACACCGATATTGGATCTGGACTATGCCGAAGACTCGAATGCCGAAACCGATATGAACGTCGTCATGAACAGCAACGATTCCTTTATCGAAGTGCAAGGCACGGCCGAGGGCCATGCCTTTGATATCGATGAACTCAACGCGATGCTCGGGCTGGCCAAGCAGGGTATCGCCAGGATCTTGCAAGCACAACAGGAAGCGATCCAGTCATGACAACCATCACCAAAATCGTACTGGCCAGCGGCAATCCGGGCAAAGTACGCGAGATCAACAGACTGTTTGCCGACTGTGGCATCGAAATCCTGCCGCAGTCTGAGTTTGATGTGCCCGACGTCGCCGAAACCGGGACGACTTTTGTCGAGAACGCGATCATAAAGGCACGGCATGCCGCTGAATGCACGGGCTTGCCCGCGATCGCTGACGACTCCGGTATCGAAGTCGATGCACTGCATGCGCGTCCGGGTGTCTGGTCAGCGCGGTATGCCGGCGAGAATGCGACCGACCAGGATAACAACGCCAAGATGCTCAGCGAACTCGAAGGCGTGCCCGAGAGTGAGCGCAGCGCGCGCTACCAATGCCTGATCGTGTTCATGCGCGATCAGAACGATCCGGTCCCGATCATCACCCAGGGCAGTTGGGAGGGCCGCATTCTGGAGGCGCCACGCGGCCAGGGCGGCTTCGGCTATGATCCGATCTTCTATGTGCCCACGCACGAATGCTCGGCCGCAGAACTGCCTCTCGAAGTAAAGAACACAATCAGCCATCGCGCTGTTGCGCTGAACGCAATGCTGGAAGAGCTCAAGAAGCATCGGTATATCTGAATTTTTCACCGGATTTGTTCACCAGATGTTTTCACCGCAAAGACGCAAAGTGTATTTCTTTGTTTACCGCAGAGGCGCCGAGGCGCAGAGGATTTCTTGGTATTTGTTCGATGAACATATGCATGCTCAAATGAACGCTCGTAGCGACTTGAGTCGCGAACATCTGCAATTCGCGACTCAAGTCGCTCCTACCAAAACATTATTCGTCCTCTGCGCCTCGGCGCCTCTGCGGTGAAAAAAATCGCCTCTGCAATTCAATCATATGCCTGTTTTACTGTGTCGTGACATCGATCTTCAGGATCTTCGAACATCGCTCGAGCGTTACCGGATGATTGTGAAATGTGTTGCACCTGACGATCCGATTCCCGGCAGTTTTTGGCAACCTCCGGAAGCCGGTCTGAATGGTCGCGGACTCTACGTTCGTGATGACACCCCAGTGCATTCCGCATTGCACGAGGCCTGTCACTACATCTGCATGGACCACAGCCGCAGGGAGAATCTCGACACGGACGCCGGCGGTGATTACGCAGAAGAAAACGGCGTGTGTTACTTGCAGGTGCTGTTAGCCGATCATATTCCAGGCATGGGCAAAAACCGCATGTTCAGCGACATGGACGCCTGGGGCTATTCATTCCGACTCGGATCGAGCCGGGCCTGGTTCGAACGGGACGCAGAGGATGCGCGAGCTTGGTTACAGCGCTATCAACTGATCGACAACGACAACGCGCCGACCTGGCAACTGCGATGACGGAATCGATCCACAAACACGCTGAGGCGTGCTCTGACCACGACGCGAAGCGCCCAAAGCTGCCGGAGTTGTAACAACCAGATCCTTTCTTTTCTCTGCGCGCTCCGCGTCTCCGCGTTCTCTGCGTTAATTGACGGCATCGAGCTAGCCCGCATGTCCGAAAAAAGAATGCTATGGGGCCAGGGTATATGCTCATCGGAGCACTTGCCCCCGGCCCCTCGCTGCAAAGCTTGCCTCAGATTCTGATGGCGCCGCCGTCGAACAATGGTACGGTCATTGAGAAATTCTCACCATAGGTGAGCTTTTGCTCCTCCAGGATCCCGATGGCAATCTGTTCCCCCATCCGTATAGACTCGATGTAATCAGAAAAGTAGTGAACGCCTGCCCAATCTCGCCCGATCGAGATGTTCGATGCGAGCTTGTTGAGCTCTCCTTCTACGGTCAGTTCGGCCGTGCGGCACTCCAGTTTGCTGTGATCGATGGCCCACCACCATTTGTCATTGGAGTGGACCCGGCGGTAACGACCTCTCGCCTGTACCTCGACCTCCTCCTTGACATCGACCACATCCAACTTGGAGGCATGAGTCTTCTTGTCGTAACGGGCCACGTAGGCCTTACTGGCGTCATCCTTGACGGCAAGATCCAGTGGATACTTATGGTCAAAGAACGCCTTCAGAATCGTCACGCAAGCGCCTGCTACCGTGGCGTGTCCGGCGCCGTAGGACGGATGCATTGGAGACCCCTCGCAAAACGCCATCGGGAGTAACACGTTGCCATTGCTGGCCTGAATCAGGGACGTTATAGGTGCCAAATCCTGCGCAATATCGACCAGCACGGGGGCCATTTCCTTGAGCACATTCGCCTTTTCAATGCGACCTGCCAGGGCTTCCGGTCGAAGCCTGCGATGGACATTGAATTTTTGAAACCGTACCGCCTTCAAGGCTCGCGTGGCAACCTCCGTGACCAGCGAAAGAATGTGTGGTCCGCCAAAGTGCGCAAAGCCCTGTTGGTGGTCCTGAGCATCGGTTCCCTGATACGGGATACCGGGATCGAATGGGACACCATGGCCCAACAGGATCAAACAGGCATTGAGATAGGCCTCATAGAGGGCGTCGTAATGCACGTAGGTGGCCAGGTCGCGCGGGGTGGTTATGAATCTGCGCGCGGGTTCTTTGCTGACGTATGCTTCGTGACCCCGCAAATCAGCGCCGTTTTGCACATCCAGCCAATCGTTCCACTCTGTCATGTAATCGATACCGGGTTCCGCAAAGCGGACGCGCTGATCGATATTCAATGCGCCGTAGGAAATCAGGCCGCTCTGGTTCGTGCGGGTCGCGCCCCCCAGGGGTTCCTTATCCGTGCCATTGATGCCGCTGTTGCCCGCGAGAAGAAACTGTGAAATGTACGGTCCGACATCGTCACCGGGTGTAATGCCGCGGAAAACGGATTGGCGTGTGAAGTTGCCACGTTTGCGTGAGCGCTCCGCGGGGGTGAGATTGCAGCAGTCGGTATCCTTGAACCAATCCAGGTGATTCAACTTGTTGATGATATCGGAAACGCTCTTGTCCTGTTTGCCAGTGATCTCATCACTACAGGAGAACTGGGTGAATTCGACATCGCGTAGTACTGCCTGCGCATAGACCTCGGCCATTTCGGCAGTCAATTCATCGCTACCCAGGGCTGGTGCGGGCGGCATCGTCACTGCCTGGGCATCGGGGCCTTCGAGGTCATAGGTATGTCCAGCTCCCTGGCTCTCCCAGGCGCGGACCTGGATTTGCGAGCATTTGGACTTCAGTTTTTTAGCCTTGTTGCCTCGCCAAGTGATCGAGGCGCCAGCTTGCAGTGGCTG
>JARFQK010000261.1 GCA_029287815.1 Gammaproteobacteria bacterium | reverse complement strand
GTTTTGCGAAAGCGAGCAGATCCCTTTTCAACACGTTGTTGTGCGCTTTGAATCGGGCGAGGCCAAGATCGCCGTTGACACTGAGCCCAATCGGCTGATCTCCGGAAGGTGGGGTGATGTCCATCGAGCCTTTCCAGCTCGTATTCGCCAGAGTCGCGCAGTAGTCGATGGCTTCGGTCTTGTGCTTATCTGCCAGCTTTGGCTGTTGGAGACAGGCCTCGGCATCGGTTATCGTGATGTTGCCGAGTTTCAGATTGAGCGGCTTCTGCTCTGTTTGCTCGGGCTCGCTGTCGGCTGCTGTTGCGGTGTCGGCGCCTGCCTGCGGTGGCAGCCACTCTTGATACGTCCAGGCCCCTGACTTTTCTCTCGCAGCGGAGACTACCGGTTTCGCAAGCGTTATCGACTCGATTTCGAATGCTTGGATGTCGCCGACTTTGACGCCGGAGATATCCAGCTTGTCGAATTCAACGGCATGTTTATGACGGACATGACCGCTGCCCTGGAGCAGCGACAGTTGCTCGACGGTGAGCGCGTCGAGCTTGATGTCGTTGATGCCGTCGATGTCGATTTTAGTCAACGAGAGCTCAGCGATGTCGATCAATGAGTTCTCGAGCAGGTTGTTGAGCATATTCAACCGCTCGATCCGAAACGTGCCCGCCGCGTAAAGTCGGTCTGCTGGCGTGGCGGTCTCTTCGGTCTCACGCAGACCAGACTCGCCTTGCTACGAGATGAGTCCGATGTTGCCGTAATAGTCGATCCGCTTGCTTTTCTCCGCGTCGTCGATCGCGTTTTCGAACTGCTGATAGCAGAACGCGAGATCCTTCAAGTCGATCCGATCCAGTCCGGCGCTCCAGG
The DNA here is from genome assembly GCA_029287815.1 of Gammaproteobacteria bacterium. GTDB lineage: Bacteria > Pseudomonadota > Gammaproteobacteria > SZUA-229 > SZUA-229 > JABDQW01. Next base: position 4,088 of record JARFQK010000261.1, on the reverse strand, counting down.
CCACGGTTTGTTTCTCGGCGGCAGGTGGTGGAGGTTCAACGCTAGCGTCCTGCCTGATAGTCACGCCGGCAATAACCATCGCGTCCGCATACTGCGCTGCCTGCATGTCGAAGTCCTCGAGGAGGACCTCCTTGATATGGACATTCTTGCTGGCGAGCGGGCGCCATTTCCAGTCTATCGAGGCTTTGCCGATGTTGAACACCGTATTGCCGTTCTTGCTGCCGGATGCATTGATAACCGCGAACGTGCCCTCGGTGACGTTGATTTTGATGTCCTCGATCTCTGATGCAATACCCTGTTGACCGAGCCAGTAGACAGCGCTGTAGACGATGGTATACGGCATCGAGATTCGAATCACAACCAGCACGATGACCGTGATCAGCGTTGCCAGAATTAATCTGCCCTGCCACGGGTGACTTCTGTAGAGGGCGCGCAGACTGCTGAACTTCTCGGAAACATTACTCATAATCTCACTCCGTGCTGCTCGGCGTTCAGCAACTGTAGGATGCTGCTCCGGATATTGCTGTTGAGTAGCGCAACAGCATCCTCGCCGACTTTCAGATATTCAAGACTATATTCGATCAGGTCGTGGTCGCCAATCCTGACGTAACCCATTTCCGTCAGAGCGTCGATGAAATTGGTGATCAGCCGTCTGTCAAAGAAATCGGGTGAGTTCAATTCATAGATCATCGACAAACGTTGAGCCATCAGGCAGCTGCGTTCGATCAAATCTGCCGCGGAAACGCTGTTGCTGCCGGTATTCAACAGAATCGCAAAAGTCATATAAAACAGTTCGAGGATGGGTGAAATGACCTGTGCCAACAGCGCCAGTTGACCGCATTCGATGCTGCTGTCTCGCGGTCTGGTGTATTCATCCTCCCCGGTTTGCCTGAGCAGCTTCAGTTGCACCAGAATCCCCAGCGTGTGTTCGACGACCTGGGGTAGCTGCGCCTGCCCCCAGACGATGAACAGCTCTCTTCGCAGGAAAGGGTACGCAATCGAAACCAGGTTTGTCACCGCCTCGAGCTTTTGCACGGGCACATTGTTGAAACAGCAGGCGATCACTGACGGCAAAGCGGTCAAGTGCAGAATGTTGTTGCGATAGTAGGTCAGCAACACGGTATTTCGAGCATCAAGAAATATGATATCGCCCATTTTGTGTCGCCGCCGTTTCACGCGCCTAAGGTCCTCTGCGCGCCGGATCTGCGCCATACCACTGAGCGATGTCACTTTAACTTCTTCCGAATATCCCAGTGCGCTGATCACAGAGCGGTAGATTTCGATCATTGCTGCCAGCTGCGCTTCGTCCATGTGCTGTTTTGGCGTGGCCAGTAAAACCGTCGACACCAGGTTGATCGCATTGACATACGCTGCGCGGTTGATGTTAACCATGATCTGGTCGGCGATGTCAACGACCGTCGTCATGAGCCACTCGGGACGGCGTCTGTCGTCGTACTCCTCTGTTGACCAGTTAGGATTGCGACTGTCCAGATACTGGCTGAGCAATACTGGTGTGCCAAAGCTGGTATGGACCTCGCCGAAATTGCCCCTGATGCGCAGAATCGACCAAAGCGAAGAAAGCAGTGATTCCTGTTTTTTCTGCTGACCTGACAGTTCGGCGAGATAGGCTTTGCCTTCGATCATTTTCTCGTAACCGATGTAAACCGGGATCAAAGCGATCGGACGCTCGCGGTATTTCAAAAAGGCGCGTACCGTCATCGCGAGCATACCCGGTTTGGGCTTTAGCAACCGACCGGTTCGGCTGCGGCCGCCTTCGACAAAATACTCCACTGGCGTGCCTGCCGAGAGCAGCTTGGCAAGATACTCAAAAATCACCGTCGAATACAGCTCATTGCCCTTGAAGCTGCGGCGGATGAAGAAAGCGCCGCCACCGCGAAGGATCGAACCGATGATCGGCATGTCGAGGTTTTTGCCGGCAGCGATGTGGGGGATCGACAGGCCCTGATAGTGGATCACGTAGGAGAGCAGCAGGTAATCGACATGACTTCGATGACAAGGCACATAGACCAGCTCGTGTGTCAGCGCCAGATGACGCAGCTGTTCGGCATGCTCGACATGCATGCCTGAATAGAACTTGTTCCAGAACGCGGTCAGCCCGATTTGCATCAGTCGAATAGTGATATTGGTCCTGTCCGCAACGATTTCGTAAAGGTATTTTCGCGCCTGCAATGCGGCCTGGTAGGGTGACTTGTTTTCCTCGATACTGCGCTTCTCGATTGCATGCTGCACGTCACGATGCAACATCAGTTCTCGGACCAGGGTGCGGCGGTGGGAGGTATCGGGTCCGAGTGTCGCGGTCTTCACCTGATGCAGCCTTTCGGCCAGCACCTGCTGAATATGGTCGATGTTCCGGTCATCCTGGCGCTGGTTGTCGATCAGGCTGTGCAGGCTGATTGCTTCCGAGAACTGGACCATTGTGTGCTTGCCGTGGACCAGAATCCTGAAAAACTGACGCACGCGGCCCGCGACCTCCCAGGAGTCGGCGAACAATGCGGCCAGCGCGCTTTTCTGTTTGGCCACCGGTCTGCCCCAGAATATCGACACCGGTACAAACTGGATATCGAGATCGGGGTGGTCCCGTAGGGTTTCGACAATTCCCCTTATCATGCGGGATCGTTTTGGCTGGTTCTGCAGCCATGCTTTGAACGGCTGTCGCGGTGCTGTGGTATAGACGCAATGCCACTGGTTTAGCTCAGCAGTGGGTAGTCGCGATAGCGGAGATATCAGACCTAGACGGGCTGATTCCTGTTCCAGAACCAGCAACGCGGACCAGGCCCGGTTATCGAGCACGTAGATAAGCGGTTTATCCAGATCCAGTTTGAGTTGTTCCATAGCGCTCGGAACAACATCGATCCTAATCCACAAGTACAGCAGCTTCCTGCCGAGGTAGTGCATTGGGCGGATTGGGCTCATAGTGCCGCCCGATGTTCAGCCACTGCTCAGCCCTTCAAGCGAGCTCATCGCGTTGATCATGTTTCAGCTCCTGAACCAGAACGTACGGCTTCACAACCACGGCCCAGACGGTCGCATCTGTGTCTATCCAGTATCTTGCCTGATCATCCGAGACCGGCGCAAGCTGGCTCTTTGCCATCCACTGTCTGATCTGGCTATCGTTGTCATTGGCGATTTGCAGCGCAACATCGACAAGGTCGAGCGCAGCAGCGACGTAGATCGTCTTGCCTGCAGCGAAAAACCGTTGCAGTTCTGTCCAGGGGATCTTTGCTGTTTCGGAGAGAATCTCCTGTCGTAACAGGGCCTCCAGCTTTTCAATATCGGAATCAGGCATAAACCATTCAGGTCAGAGTCTGACCCCATGATTCTGATCAGTAACGCACCGCGGGAGTCTCGATCTTCAAGCCATTGGACCGGGACATCAGATACAGTCCCAACAGTTCTATTTCTTCAGAATCAGCTGGAAAAGGTTCGGCCCGCATCGATGTCAGACACTGATGGATTCGTTGCTCCAGATTGGTCATTTCACCGATATCGAGCCGGTATGCTGGAAAGCCGTTCGCCTGGCCCTGGCTGATCCTCTGGCCACGGATCATCAGGCCGGTATACATGCTATGACAGTGAGCACATGACATATCGATCAGGCCGTAGCGTGTTTTGAAGATGGCTTCGCCTTGCTCCAGCAGAGCAGCGGCCGCGCCATCGGTCTGCACATCAACGACTTCGCCGATTGCGAGGTTGCGAACGAAGGTTTCCAGGGCGATCAGGTCGGCGTGGTTGGCCGGCAGGGCCTGGCTGCCGGTTCTCTTGCGGCACTCGCCGATGGTCTGTTGTAGCGTCATGATCGCGCTGTTGCTATCGTCGACGATCGGGTAACGGGCGATACTTTTTTTGTCCATATTGATGCCGTTTTCGCCATGGCATTCGGCACAGGCTTGGCGGGCGCCGGCCTGTTTGTTATTGAACAGCTCCAGGCCACGCTCAACCGCCAGCATGCCCGGATTTTCGAAGTCATCATCCTGCATAGCCCGTGTTGCCGGCTTGATGTATTCGTAACCGGACTTCGCCTCGAGCGCGAGCGAGGCGCCACTGCTCATAATGAGCATCGAACCGCA
>JARFQK010000247.1 GCA_029287815.1 Gammaproteobacteria bacterium | reverse complement strand
CATTCTGGCGTATTCGGTAAGAACCGCACGTGAGCTGGCTTATCAGGATGCGATCGCTGCGATTGGCGAGCGCTACAAAGAACAACTCACGTTCGTTCCTTTGGTAACGCGAGAGCAAGTCCCCGGAACGCTGAACCAGCGTATTACCGGGGCGCTCGACTCCGGCGAGCTGGAGCGGCAGGCTGGGCTGCGTTTGAGTCCGGATGATTCCCATGTGATGATGTGCGGTAATTCGACAATGATTGCCGATGTCACGGAACTGTTAAAGGCCAGGGATATGCGTAAGCATCTGCGGCGTGAGCCGGGGCATATCACCACCGAGAAATACCACTGAGCGCATTTTGGGCTTACGTTTCAGCGGTTGCCCCCTGGTCGGTCGTTCGCACTAACCTGCACCATGCCAACTAAAGTACAAGGAGGTTGTTAAGCTTCGATGCAGTGGTTGCCTCTAACATTCTTGTCGGCGTTCTGTATCGCGACGGCCGATGCACTGACGCGCAAATACCTGCAAGGCTACACCGCGCGAGATCTGGTCATCATTCGTTTTGGCATGCCTGGCCTGCTGTTGCTGCCGTTGCTGGCAGTGCAGCCAATGCCGGAACTGGCCATCGAGTTCTGGTACTGGACGGCCGCACTGGTTCCGCTCGAGGTCACCGCAATGTTGCTCTATTCCCAGGCCATTCGGGATACCTCATTGTCCCTGACCTTGCCGTACCTGGCATTCACGCCCGTGTTCAATACGCTGACCGGCTACGTGGTGTTGAATGAGCAAGTGTCCATGCTTGGATTTGGCGGCATCGTTCTGGTGGTATTTGGTGCCTGGCTTCTGAATCTCGAGCACGCGCGTGGTGAACGTTTCGATGTGCTCGCGCCTTTTCGAGCCATTATCTCTGAGCGCGGTTCGCGCTTGATGTTGATTACCGCCGCGCTTTACAGCATGACCTCGGTACTTGGGAAGGGTGCGCTTGCTTATACGACACCGCTGTTTTTTGGCACGTTTTACTACGTGATCATTGGCTTTATCGTGATTGTCGTTTTTTCGTTGGGCGCGAACTCTACCGTCCACGTGCTCTGGCGAAGACCTGCGGCGCATCTTGCGATCGGTGTGTTTATGGCGATCATGGTCGTATCCCATTTCTTCGCGATTCAGCACGTGGAGGTGGCCTATATGATCGCGGTGAAACGCACCAGCCTGTTGTTTGGCATCCTCTATAGTGTGCTGCTTTTCCACGAACGCGCCCGAGTTGAGCATTTTCTGGCGGGCGGACTGATGTTGGTCGGTGTGAATCTGATCGCGGGTTATTGAGTGTGGGCGAAGGTTCTGGGCCTCGAGGGCAGGCTGGCGGCATTGGATTGCCGCCAGCCTAGAGTGATAGCACCAGCGTCAGGCGACGCTGCCGAATGACTTGTCGACGGCGCCGGCGGGTATGTCCAGGCCGGCCAGTTTGCAGCCCTGAGCAACGGGTCCGCCGGGCATGATTTGGTAGAGGTATTTCATGCCGCCTTTGGAATGGAAGCTTTCTTCCAGTGCATCCTTGATCTCACGCAGGTGAGGGCGCTCAGCCTTGTGATAGTACTCTTGCAGCGCGTGTATCAGTTGCCAATGGTCATCGGTCAGCTCGATGCCGTCCTCACTGGCCACGGTTGTCGCAACGGACTTGTCCCAGCCGCTCGGGGCATGAGGAAATGAATCAGTCATGGTTTCTCCTTTAGGTGGTGTTAACTCAACGTTGAAGTACGATGATATTTTAGATTATTTGCCGGTACAAAATTAATGAATCATGACCATATGTCAAGAACCCGGGGCACGTGCGTAGCCACGGCTTTCAGAACTCTTCGACAGTGTAACGCTTGATCTTGATCTTGTCACTCCAGTAATCGGCGGGTAGCCCGGCCTTCATTTTCAGGTGGTTCAGGAATTCTTGCGAATCCGTCAGCGACTCCCAGACCGACGGTAGAAAAGTGCCTTTGTTAAAACCTTCCTCCAGTATCAGTCCATCGGTGCCTGGCCTGATCTGTTCGACCAGGTCCTGTTCCGAAACAAATTCCATGTTCTCGGGACTGCCGAGAATCGATACATGAACATCCAGGTCATCGAGCTCATCGGCTTTCAGTGGGGCGAAGCGGCTGTCTGAGAAAGCCGCTGCCCAGGCGTTATAGGCCACGTCCTCCACCAGCGGCCGCATTGGTTTCAGAATGCCGATGCAGCCGCGTAATTGTCTGTTGCGGTGCAACGTGACGAAAGTCGCTTTCTTGGGGCGCAATTCAGCGGGGTAATCGTCCGGGTCGACCGCGAGCGCTTCTCCGCTCTCCAGTCCGTGCCTGATCGAACGGTATGCGAGTTCACGCAGCAGATCTTGATGGTCTTGGCTCAGCATAGGGCAGTCCCGCTCAGGTCAGCGCCCAGGCGCCATAGCCGACCACGTTGCTCTTGTCGCCGGCGGTATCACCCGAGTTTCGCAGATCAAGCGTGGTCACCTGCAGCCCGTGTTTTTTGGCGGCCAGCAGCAAGCCGTTGACAGGGTTGCGCCCGCAGGCCTGGTCATAATGGATCGCTGATGGGTTCATGTGCTCGATGGCCTCACAGGTCTCGCTATCCATGGCTCTCGCGGTATTGTAGTCGTGGTAATGACTGAGATCTGATGAGATGACGATCAGCGTCTCATCGCCACCCCAGAGGCGTTCGAGGACTTCGCTGACCTCTTCTGCGCTGGCGTCACCGACGACTAGCGGTACCAGACTAAAATGAGCGAGCGCTTCCTGCAGGAACGGTAACTGGACCTCCAGGCTGTGTTCCTGTTGGTGCGTCAAATCGAATTCCTGAACTTGTGGCAGGCTTGCGACCGAATCGATGGCGCTCTGGTCAATTTTGACGTTGCCAAGCGGTGTCGCAAAATAATCTGCGCTGCTGGTCGCCAGACCGCGCAGGGGTACGCGGTGACACGGCCCCAGCAAGATCACTCGCGTAATCTGTTGGCGGATTTGTTTGAGCTGGGCAAAGGCGCTGGCTGCGACCGGGCCGGAGTAAACGTAGCCGGCGTGCGGCACGATCAGGGCTTTTGGCGCCGGCCCGCTGCGTTCGGCGGCGGACAACATTGACTGGATATCCCGATGGAGCTGGGCTGGATCAGCTGGGTAGAACAGGCCGGCGACGGCCGCGGAACGGGTTCTGGACATTTCTCACCTCTGATGCGTAGTATGATGGTTCTGGATGTGCATGGAATCTTCCATCGCTATGCCGGCTAGCTTAGGCCTATGGCTTGATTTTTTTCAATAGACCCCGACATTATATAGCTCTATGACCACGCTTCACGAAAACATATCACTCGACGATCCGGGTGTTGTGCCGACGCGCTATTGGCACAAACTGGACGATGGCAGAATTCAGTGCGACTTGTGCCCGCGGGAATGCAAATTGCATGCAGGCCAGCGCGGGCTCTGTTTTGTCCGGGCCAATGTCAAAGACCAGATCGTGCTGACGACTTATGGTCGCTCCAGTGGTTATTGTATCGACCCGATCGAAAAAAAGCCGCTGAATCACTTTCTGCCCGGCACGCCGGTGCTCTCGTTTGGCACCGCGGGCTGCAATCTCGCCTGCAAGTTCTGTCAGAACTGGGATATCAGCAAGTCGCGCCAACTCGATACCTTGATGGACCAGGCCGCTCCGGAAACCATTGCCCGCGCCGCTCAAGAACTGGGTTGTCGCAGTGTTGCCTACACCTACAACGATCCGGTGATTTTTCATGAGTATGCGATCGATGTGGCCAAGGCCTGCAAGGCGCGCGGTATCAAGTCTGTTGCGGTGACTGCGGGCTATATCAGTCCGGAGCCGCGCACGGAGTTTTTTCAGCATATGGATGCGGCCAACGTCGATTTGAAAGCTTTTACCGAGGATTTTTACTGGAAGGTCACCGGTTCTCATCTGGCGCCGGTTCTCGAAACCATCGAGTACATTCATCACGAGACCGATGTCTGGATGGAGCTGACTACACTGCTGATCCCCGGCTATAACGATAGCGAGGCCGAGATCGACCAGATGACTCGCTGGGTCGTTGATAAGCTCGGACCGGATGTGCCGATGCATTTCACTGCGTTTCATCCAGATTACAAGTTGCTGGATGCCCCGAGGACGCCGCTGGTAACGCTGCAGCGCTCACGCGAGATCGCCCGGAAAAACGGCGTGCGCTACGCGTACACCGGCAATGTTCATGACAAGACCGGCGACAGCACTTACTGTCATTCGTGTGGCTTGCGTTTGATCGAGCGTGACTGGTACGAGCTCGGTGAGTGGAATCTTGATGCCAACGGCTGCTGCAAACGCTGCGGTTCGCGCTGTGCCGGAGTTTTCGA
>JARFQK010000233.1 GCA_029287815.1 Gammaproteobacteria bacterium | reverse complement strand
CCGGCCGTGTCGCTGAACCGGGATCTGCCGTTCTATCAGAAGCGGGACGACGTCAAACAGGCGATCAAAGATCATCAGGTTGTGATCGTCTGCGGTGAAACCGGCTCCGGCAAGACGACTCAATTGCCGCAAATCTGCATTGAACTCGGTCTGGCCGACAGAGGCAAGATCGGCCATACCCAGCCGAGACGGCTCGCGGCGCGTTCGGTCAGCCGCCGCATTGCTGAAGAACTGAACACACCCCTGGGCGAGGCGGTCGGTTATAAGGTCCGCTTCACAGATACCACGCGGGCCGACAGTTATCTGAAACTGATGACCGACGGTATTCTTCTGGCCGAGATCCAGAATGACCGTTGGCTGAATGAATACCAGGCCTTGATCATCGATGAGGCGCACGAGCGCAGCCTTAACATCGATTTGCTGCTCGGCTACATCAAAACCCTGCTGCCAAGGCGCCCCGATCTCAAACTCATTATCACCTCGGCCACGATCGATCCGGAGCGATTCTCGCGCTACTTCGACAACGCGCCGATTGTGATGGTGTCGGGCCGGACCTATCCTGTCGAAGTGCGTTACCGGCCGGTTGTCGATGAAGAACAAAAGGATCGCGATCGCACCCAGGCAGTGATCGATGCATTGGATGAGTTGTTTAGCATCAGTGCGCAGGACACGCTGGTGTTCTTTGCTGGCGAGCGGCAGATTCGTGAGGCCTCGGTGCGGCTACGCAAGCGTTTTCATCAATACGAAGTCCTGCCTCTGTATGCGCGCCTGAGCAACGAACAACAGCAGCGCATCTTCAGGCAGGGGCGGCAGCGCAAGATCATTCTTTCGACCAATGTCGCTGAAACTTCGTTGACCGTGCCCGGCATTCATTACGTGATCGATACCGGTCTGGCCCGGGTCTCACGGTACTCCTGGCGCGCCAAAGTGCAGCGTTTGCCGATCGAGAAAATATCCAGAGCTTCGGCCAGTCAGCGCGCGGGCCGCTGCGGCCGAATCGCAGCCGGCATCTGTATTCGTCTGTACGACGAAGATGACTTTAACAATCGCCCGGAATTCACCGAGCCGGAAATTCTGCGCACCAACCTGGCTTCGGTGATTCTGCAGATGGACAGTCTGCGCGTCGGCCATATCCGCGATTTTGATTTTATCGAACCGCCCGACACGCGCCTGATCAATGACGGTTACCGGCTGTTGCACGAGTTAAAAGCGGTACAGCCTGATGACACCGTCACCCCGTTGGGTAAGACGATCAGCCGCTTTCCGCTGGATCCGAGGTTGGCGCGCATGTTGCTGCGGGCCGGCGATCTGGGTTGCTTGCACGAGATGACGATCATTGTGTCCGTGCTGTCGGTTCAGGACCCGCGCGACCTTTCCCAGGAAAACCGCCAGGCGGCCAATGAGAAATTCAAACAGTGGCAGGACAAGCAATCGGATTTTGCCGGCTGGCTGAGTCTGTGGGCTGAGATCAATCAGCAAAAACAGGCACTGAGCCGAAACCAGTTCGCGAAATGGTGCAAGAAGCAGTACCTGTCCTGGTTACGCGTGCGCGAATGGCAGGACATCTATCAGCAAATCCGCGAGCAGGCCAGGGAGCTCAAGCTGTACTTCAATAGCGCTGAAGCCGATATCGATCTGATACACCGGGCGATTCTCTCGGGCATACCGAGTCATATTGCATACCGCGATCAGGAGGGTGTCTACAAAACCACGCGCGACCGTGAGACCACGATTTTTCCCGGCTCTGCGCTGGCGAGGAAGACACCAAAGTGGATCATGGCCTTCTCATTGATCGACACCGGTCGCCTGTATGCGCATACGGTTGCGGTGATGAATCCGCAGTGGGCCATCGGCGACTTGCAGCATCTGCATCAGTACGAATACTACGAACCGCATTGGCAGGAGAAACAGGGGCGGGTCGGGGCGTATCGAAACACGCGCATCTATGGCGTGTTGATCGAGAGTGGCAAAAGAATCAATTATGCCAGTGTTGATAAGAAAGCAGCGCGCGAGATCTTCATTGGTGAAGCCCTAGTCGAGGGGCGTTATCGAACCCGCGCCGATTTCATCAAAGCCAATCGCCGACTGATCGAGTATTACCGCGGCCAGGAAGAACGCGAGCGGCGACGCGATCTCTTGATCGGCGAAGAGCAGATCTACGATTTCTATGATCAACGCCTGCCAGCATCGATCGTCGATGCCGTCTCGTTCGAATCGTGGGTGAAAACGCTCGGTGCTGAGACGATCAAAAGCTTGACACTGTTCGAGCAGGATATCCTCGCGACAGAGCATGAACAGGATGCGGACACCTATCCGGAGTTTCTGCAGGTCAAGAACCAAACACTACGCCTGAAATATGTGTTCGATCCGGCGGACGATGCTGATGGTGTGACCGTGTTTATACCGCTCGCGGTGCTGAACCAATTCGAGGACGCCGATTTCGATTTTCTGGTGCCGGGTCTGTTGAAGGACAAAGTACAGGCATTGCTGCGAAGCTTGCCAAAACAATTGCGCAAGAACTTCATCCCGGTACCGGATTTCGCCCAGGCCTGCACTGAGGCGCTGGATCCCGAACAGCCATTCTATGTCCAGCTGTCCAGGCAACTGCAGCGTATGACCGGCGTCAACGTTGCGCTGGATCAGTGGCGGCCAGATCGAATCGATAAACATTTCCTGATGCGTTACTGCCTTCAGGAGAACGGCGTCGATATCGCCAGCTCGAGGTCCTTGCAGCAACTCAAGGCGGAGTATTCGGAGCAAGCCAACCTGCGCTTCGAGCAGCAGGTTCAATACGATGACACGATCAGTCGTCAAGGTATCAGCGCCTGGGATTTTGGTCGATTGCCTGAGCGCGTGGAGATCAAACGGAATGGCAACGTGATCACGGCTTTCCCCGCGCTGGTCGATCACGATAACTCCGTTGCGATCGAGTTGTTCGAAACGCGCGACGCTGCACGTCTACATCATGCCAACGGCATCGCCCGCCTGATCGCATTCGAGCTCAGCAAAAGCATCAAATACCTGCGAAAAAATCTACCAATGATCGAACAGTCGGCACTGATGTATATCAAGACAGGCGGCAAACAAGAGCTAGTCGAAGATATCATCATGGCGAGCATATTTGCCTGCTTCCTGTCCGAGCGCTTGCCCGAGCAGAGCGCCGAGTTTGAGGCGATCATCGCGCAGAACAAACCACAGTTGATTGCGACGGCCAATCAAATGGCCGAGCTGGTCCATAAGATCCTGAAGCTACATCGCGAAGTCCGTGACCGTTTGCAAGAGGTGAAGTTGAGTGATGATCATCTGTCGGATTGCGCCGAGCAGTGTGACTATCTGGTCTATCCGGGATTCGTGCGCGATATCGGACCGGCGCGGCTGTCACGACTACCAGCGTACTTTCAAGCGCTGTTGAAACGAATAGAGAAATCGGTACAACACAGCGGTCAAGCCGATCGCCATCTGCCTCTGATTCGGGAACTGTGGCAGCGGTATCTGATTCTGGAGCAGCGGGCGGAGGCGACGGAAAAGCTGGCGCAGCTGCGCTGGATGATCGAGGAGTTTCGTATCAACTGTTTTGCCCAGCCGATGAAAACGCAGGGCCCAGCCTCGGAAAAAAGGATTCGCAAGTTGATCGCTGAGATAGAATCATCCGCGCCGGTAGCACGGATATAAGAGGCCGGGATCTTCACTGCTGGATTTTCTGTTCGCGCGGTCTTTTGATACTGCCCCACTGGTAGGTCCCGATATTGAAGATATCGTATTTCATCGCGTATAGCTTACAATGCTTGAACCTCCGGGCTAATATGAAATCATGTTGAGACTTGAAGACCTGCAGATACCCGGCATCGAAACGATCAATCTGACCATTGCGCCTGGTGAGTGCATCGGTCTGTCGGGTGAGTCGGGCAGTGGCAAAACACGTCTACTCAGGGCTATCGCCGACATGGACGAGCACGGCGGACAGGTCTACGAAGAAAACGTGGCTCAGGATGATGTCAGAGCACACGAATGGCGCCGTCGTGTGGCGCTGCTCGCAGCCGAGAGCCATTGGTGGCTGGACACAGTCGGCGAGCATTTCAGTGCACACGCTGAACATATCGAAGCACTCGGATTTGCGCAGGATGTGATGAGCTGGAGCATCAGTCGCTGCTCCAGTGGCGAGAAGCAGCGCCTGTCGATATTGCGCATGCTGGCCAATTGTCCGCGTGTGTTGTTACTCGACGAGCCAACTGCAAATCTGGACGCGGCCAATAGTGAGCGTGTGGAACGGTTGGTGCTGGACTACATCGTGGAGCACAATGCGATCGCGATATGGGTCGGACACGATGCCGCTCAGCTCAGTCGGGTCGCGCATCATCGCTATCAGGTGTCCGACGGCAGTTTTACCAAAGTGGTGCATCCATGAAAACCGAGTTCATAACGCTGACCGCACCTGATCTGATATTGGCCTCGTTGCTGGTGCTGGCTTTGATTGGGCTTGTGGTGCGGCTGCAATTGGGCCTGGGCCAGACGCTGTCGATCGCGGCCGTGCGCACGACCGTCCAGTTGCTGCTGGTCGGGTTGATACTCGAAGCGGTATTCAATCGCGCCAGACTGTCGTGGATTCTGTTGATCGCGTTGGTGATGATGGTGGTCGCAGCCTGGGAAATACTGGCGCGCCAAAAAAGAAAACTGCGTGCCAAATGGGGCTTCAGCATCAGTGCCTTTGCGTTGTTTGTTTCCTCCTTCATGATCACGGTACTGACCCTGCTGATGGTGATCGAGGCGGATCCCTGGTACATGCCACAATACGCGATTCCTTTGCTGGGCATGTTGCTGGGCAATACGATGAACGGTATCGCGCTGGGTATGGACCGGCTGGTACAGACTGCCTGGCAACAACGCGCTGTGATCGAACAACGCTTGATGCTGGGTCAGAAGGATAGCGAAGCGATCCGCGATATTGCGCGCGATAGCATGCGCGCCGGTATGATCCCGATCATCAACGCGATGGCCGCCGCGGGTGTGGTCAGTCTCCCGGGCATGATGACGGGCCAGATTCTGGCGGGCAGTCCGCCGGTTGAAGCCGTCAAATACCAGATACTGATCATGTTTCTGGTGACCGCCGGAACAGGGTTTGCCGTAATCATGGTCTTGCAGTTGATTACCCGGCGTATGTTCGATTCACGCGAGCGGTTGCGCTTCGATCGTTTGCTCAAGGTGCCTCGTTAGCCTGCGTTTCCTGGGACGGGTTCGGGCGCAGCGCGCCCTTGCAGGTGCGTGCGGCTTCAGCCGCGAATAAACTCGCAGATCGCGAATGCTTCGCGGCTAAAGCCGCTCCTACCGCTTTTTTTGCATGCCGAGCTAACGCTAATGTGCGCCGCGTCGTAGCTGATGCTGATTCTGCATACCCGGGCGGTGCCCCGCTTGAGTATTGTGCAGGCGCTCGCGTATTTGTTGTCTTCTTTCTGCGGGCAGGTTTTGCCAGCGCTCGCGCAGCCTTTGCTGCTCGTTTTCCGGTAGCCCACTGAACCATTGGTATCTATCCCTCAAGGCCTGTTTGAGTTCGAGCGGTAGTTGACGGAATTCCTGCATCCGTTGCCGCATTTTGTCCTTGTCGTCTTTGGAGGCGGCTTTCCATAACTCCAGGCGACTTTTGGCGTGTTGACGCTGTTCGGGCGTCATCGTGTTCCAGCGCATTGCACCGGTAATCAGGCGCTGTTTGCGCTCGGCCGGGATGGTTTCCCAGCGTGGTTCGAAATTTTTCAACACGGCCTGCTGTGATGTGCTCAGCTGGTCCCAGTCCGGCGCGGTAGCATCTGTCTCTGCGTACGCCACCGTGACGACAAACAGCATGTTTATTATGCTCAGATTGAAAAGCGTCTTAATCATTGTCCTTACCATCGTGATTCTCGGCAAAAATTGTGTTGAGCTGAATCGGGTCGATCCATTGGCCATCCAATAATTCGAACTCGGCAATGAACTCCAGCAGTTCCTCATCCGGCAGTTGCTGATCGTCTGTCGGCGGGTCGAGCTGGCCTTTGCCCGCGATCACAACCAGCGGAACTGCAAAAAGCAGCACGGGTAAGAAATGCCGGTTAGCCCGCATTTCACACCACGAACACGGGAGCAGGCGCAGGATACGTGTTTGTAAGCGCCGCTCTGGAGCGAAAAGCGTAGCCATAGCTACGGTTTGAGTGAAGAGCAAGCTTACGGACACGAAGACTAGCCTGAACCGTGATAGGCATGCCTGCTAAACACAGTGTATCTTCGATCATCCGAGTTGTATCAAATGACCCAATGTCTTGCCAGTATTCGACGCCGCCTGGTGAGAAATGCGGGCTAGTTCCCATCTTCCTGCTCGATCATCCACACGAAGAACTCCAGGTCTTGCATCAGTTCGAAATCTTCGTTGACCAGGATCATTTCGAAATCATCGACGCCAATGTGGTCCGCATCCGGGGTCATGAACATCAGCCAGCCATTTACCAGAAAAGCGATGAGCGCAACGATCGCGCCCGCCTTTAACCACTCGGCCTTGATCAGGCGAGGGCGGAGCGTCTGGGCCAGTGCCTGATGCCTGGCCCGGTTGAGGCGTGACAAGGTGTGGCCGTCGAGGTGTTCAATACTCTGATCGAGCGAATTGACGACCTGCCTGACCATCGCCTGGTTATCGTCAATGCTGTGTTCGTTGTTCATGCCCGATAAGCCTCTAACGTATGTTTTAATGTTCGCGATGCGCGTGAATAATGAGTTTTCACGCTGCCCTGGCTGCAGCCCATGGCTTTTGCTGTTTCTTTGACATCGAATCCCTCCCAGGCGCGTAGCAGAAAAGCTTGCTGCTGACGCAGCGGCAACTGCCGGATCGCGTTCAGGGTAATACGCATCAACTGCTCGTTGTCGGCATTGCTATCGGGTTGCAGTGAGACAGTGTCCGCTGCCTGTTGTATCGGATCCGGGCATTCAGTATCCTCGAGAGCGGCGCTCGGGTACAGCCAGCCAAACACACGGTTGCGTGTGCGCGATCTGCGGTACCAGTCTCTGATTTTGCTTTGCAGTATTCGGTGGAACAATGGCCCCCAGTCGGCCTCGTTCTTGTGGCTGTAGTTCTTGGCCAGTGACAGCATCGCATCCTGGACGATGTCCATCGCCTGTTCGCGATCACCGGTGGCAAGGTCGGCCATCCGAAAGGCGCGTTTCTCCACATCAGCAAGAAATCGGTTTAATGCCTGACTTTTGTCCAGTGTCCTGACCTCATTGCGCGGATTCAAGGGCTCCTGCTCGAAGATCGAAACAGGAATACTGGGTGATGTCAGCGGCCCGATGTCTTCGCAAAACAGCCATTTTAACATTGGCAAAGCGTTCGGCATGTCTGTGTTGTCTCTCTGTTCGCGATGATGATCCAGTCCCACAAAAACCGGCCTCCCTGCAACCACAGGGAGGCAAGCTGGAGTCAGTGAATCTATGGTTGCATTAACGCAGGCGCCAGAGATAGGTTGACAGCGAGATTTAAGGAAGCTCCAGATAATTCATCCCTGCCCAATTCAGAGTTTGCTTAACTTATTGAATGAAAACCGTTTTTCTTGGTGAGGCTCGTTTTGAATCTGTGTCGATTGCGTCGCGTTGGACAGGCTCAGGCCGCGGATACTTCATCCAGTAATTTTGCATAGTCCGCTACAGGCAGCCGCGGCCCGAATTGTCTGACCACATGCGATGATGCCAGGCTGGCCAATTTACCGGCATCTGCGACCGCATAGCCGTGGGTTATGCCGTACAAGTAGGCGCCGGCAAACATGTCGCCGGCGCCGTTGGTATCAACTGCCTTGATCGGAAATGGCGCGATAGCGTGCGTCCGTGTGCCGTCGTACACGACGGCACCTTTGGAGCCAAGCGTGATCGCGAAGTTCTTCGCGAAGGTTTTGATGACCTCGATTGCGCCCTCGATACTGTCTTTGCCGGTGTAGTGCAGCGCTTCCGATTCGTTGCAGAACAGCAAGTCGATACCGTCACCGATGGTTTCGGTCAGTTCCTGGTGAAAATGCTCGACGATAGCCGGGTCGGAAAACGTGAATGCGGTCTTGACGCCGTTACGCTCGGCGATCTTGCGTGCGTGGATATTGGCTTCCTTTGCCGACGGTGAAGTGACCAGGTAGCCTTCCATATACAGGTATTCAGAGGCCATGATGTGGTCATCACTGATTTCGTTCACCGACAGTTCGGACGAGATCCCGAGAAAGGTATGCATCGTGCGCTCTGCGTCAGGCGTGACCATGACCAGGCATTTGCCGGTAATTCCATCCGCATGGGTGCCGTCGATGTTGGTGTCAACACCCGCCTGTTGAAGATCATGCAAGTAAAAATGGCCGAGATCATCGTCCGCGACCTTGCAGGAATAGTACGCTGAACCACCCATCGCGCCGACAGCGATCAAGGTATTGGCCGCCGATCCACCACTGGCTCTGTTGCCCTCGAATGCATCGAGATGAGTCATCAGTCGGTGCTGAGCGTCCTCGTCCACCAGCGTCATTACGCCTTTCTCGATTTGCATCAAATTCAGAAAGCCATCTTCGACTTCGAACTCCAGATCGACCAGAGCGTTGCCGAGGCCGTACACATGATATTTCTTCATTCGGAAACCTTGCGCCGATTAACGTTGAGAGCGTATTGTCACATACATGCCTCGCCAGGTCATGTCGCCTGCGTGCGGACCCGCGATCGGCAGGGTGCGAAGACCGCTACTTGTTATCGAACAAAGTGACGTCGATATCGGTTTCGCTTTGCTGCATGAACAGCGTCCAAATCGCGCCTCGGTCGATGCCGCCGTCGTCATCGAGTCTTGCGCCGACGCTGATGTCAAGGTTGCCGTCGATGTCGAGGTCACCGACATCAGCCAGCGCGCTGCCGAATTGATCGCCGTCGAGCAGTGGTCCCACGAAGTTGCCCGCCGTGCTGGAGATTTTGGATTTCGAAATGATCTCGCCGTCGCTTTCCAGGAACAGAATCCAGACTGCGCCTCGATTACTGCCACCGTCGTCATCCTGATCGGCGCCGACCGCGATATCGAGCGTGCCATCCTCGTTAAAATCACCGATTCCTGTCACCGCGCTGCCGAAGTGGTTGCCGTCCGTCAGGCCGCCGCCGAAGTTGCCGTTGTTCTCGGAAATCTTTTGCTCGAAGCGCACGGTACCATCCGTATTCATGAATAGTATCCAGAGCGCACCGCGGTCGATGCCGCCGTCATCATCACCGATCGCGCCGATGGCGATATCCTCGATGCCGTCGGCATCCAGGTCACCGATGCCGGCTACCGAACTGCCGAAATAGTCCCCGTCTACCAGCGTGCCGTCGAATTCACCACTGATGTCGGATATCTTCTGTGAACCCAGCACCGTACCGTCTCTGTTCATGAACAATATCCACACCGCGCCGCGATCACCGCCGCCGTCGTCGGACAGGCGGGCGCCGACGGCGAGATCGAACACGCCATCGTTGTTCAGGTCGCCGATGTTCGCAACGGCGCCACCAAACTGGTCATTGTCCTCCAGAATGCCGGTGAAACCACCCTCCAGTTCGGATATCTTCTGTACGAACAGGACCGTGCCATCGGCGTTCAGGAACAGAATCCAGATTGCACCGTGATCGGTGCCACCATCATCGTCGAGCGGCGCACCGACAGCGATGTCGCGAAGACCATCCCCATTCAGGTCTCCCAGTTCGGCGACGGCGCTGCCGAATTGATCGTTGTCCTCGAGCAGGCCGTCGAAGAAACCCTCGGTATCCGAGATCTTTTGCTCGACATCGACCGTCGCATCGTCGTTCATAAAGAGAATCCACACCGCACCGCGATCGCTGCCACCATCATCATCGAGCGGCGCACCAACAGCCAGATCGGTGACCCCGTCAAGTCCCAGATCACCGATATTGGCGACCGCGCCGCCGAACTGGTCGTTATCATCGAGAACCCCGTCGAAGTTGCCAATGCTGCTGGATACTTTCTGGGCGGATTCAACATTTGTAATAATGCTGGTCTCGCTGCAACGCCAGCCGGACAAACTCAGGCCGAGAAGCAGTACAAGGACCAAGAGCGCTGCGTGGTTCAGACGTTTCATCGTATTATTTCAAGTTCGAAAGTTCTGCGACCAGTTTATCAATATGTGCCTGCTGATGTCCGGCGGAAAGCGTGATCCGCAGGCGGGCCGTACCCTCAGGCACCGTCGGCGGTCGTATCGCGCTGATCAGGATATTCCGTGCCAGCAGTCGCTCGCTGAGGGCGACAGTTTCGGCCGAGTCGCCGATGATGATGGGCTGGATCGCCGTCTGACTGTCGCTCAGCGCGATGCCTGCCTGTTCGCAGCATCGCCTGAAGTATCGAATATTTGCAGTAAGCCGCGCGCGCAATTGTGGCTGTGTTTTGACCAGTGCGAGACTCGCACGTGTGGCTTCCGCGACCGCGGGTGGCGATGCAGTGGTGTAAATGTAGCTCCTCGCCCGCTGAATCAGGGTCTCGATCAGCGCCTCGCTGCCGGCGATAAACGCGCCGGCTGTGCCCAGGGCTTTGCCCAGCGTCGCCATGTAAATTGGAACGTCATCGGTGAGAACACCGTGATATTCCAGCGTGCCTCTACCCTGCTCGCCGAGCACACCAATGGCGTGTGCATCATCGACCATCAGCCAGGCGTCATTCCGCTCACAGGATTGGGCCAGTGCCGGTAATTCGGCGATATCGCCGTCCATACTGAACACGCCATCGGTCATGACCAGTCTTTCACCCTGTGTTCTCGATGCCAGTTTTTGCTCCAGGTCTTTGGCGCGATTGTGCTGATAACGCATCAGTCGCGCCCCCGAGAGCAGCCCGCCATCGAGCAGCGAGGCATGGTTCAAGCGGTCTTCGAGCACGGTATCACCTTTGCCAACCAGCGCCTGCGCCAGGCCGATGTTTGCCATGTAACCGGAGGAAAACAACAGTGCGCGTGGATAACCGCTGAAATCCGCCAGTTCTTCCTCCAGCGCATGATGCGCCCGAGAGTGGCCATTGATCAGATGGGCCGCGCCGCTGCCGGCACCATATTGTCGAATGCCCCGGATGAATGCCGCTTTGACATCGGGATGGTTGGCCAGGCCAAGATAGTCGTTGCTGCAAAAACTGACGACCGCTCGACCGTCGACGACCATCTCCGGTTGCTGCGGCCCGTCACTAATACGCCGCGCGCGGTAGAGGCACCGCGCTTTGCGTTGTTCGAGTTCTTGATTCAGGTCTTTCAAGCCAAACGGGATTTCAGGGAGGCAATTACCGCAGAGACGCCGAGGCGCAGAGTGAATGTTGATGTTTTCCAACAAAAAAAGCGCTCTGCGCCTCGGCGTCTCCGCGGTAATCAGGCATAGTCACGCATTGGCAGTTCTGTCCAGTTCTTGCTCTGTCATGTTGAGACCGAGTTTGTCGAACAACATGCGGTCCTTGTGTTCGTCGGGGTTGGCTGTGGTCAGCAACTTGTCACCGTAAAATATCGAATTGGCACCGGCAAAGAAACACAGGGCTTGCATTTCGTCGCTCATCGCGGTGCGCCCGGCCGACAGCCTGACCCAGGAGGCCGGCATCAGGATTCGCGCTACCGCGATGGTTCTGACAAAATCGAGTGCATCGATCTCCTCTGCGCCGTGCAATGGCGTGCCCTCGATCTGCACCAACATATTGATCGGCACGCTCTCTGGATGCGTCGGCAGATTCGCGAGTTGCTGCAACAGCGAAGCGCGGTCCTCCAGTTGCTCGCCCATACCGACAATACCGCCGCAGCAGACATTGATACCGGCTTCGCGGACGTATTCCAATGTATCCAGGCGGTCCTGGTAGGTGCGCGTCGTGATGATCTCGCCGTAGTATTCGGGTGACGTATCCAGATTATGATTGTAGTAATCCAGTCCAGCCTGCTTCAGCCGCTGGGTCTGTGCCCGCGTCAGCATGCCCAGGGTCAGGCAGGTTTCCAGGCCCAGAGCCTGGACCGCTTCGACCATTGCTATGACTTTGTCCAGATTCTTGTCGGTCGGACTGCGCCAGGCCGCACCCATGCAGAAGCGGCTGGCACCGTTTTGTTTTGCGGTTCTGGCTTTTTCGACGACCTCGGCCAATGGCAACAGACGTTCGCGTTCAAGATCGGCCTGGTTACGTGCGCTCTGGGAGCAATAGGCGCAGTCCTCGGGACAGGCGCCGGTCTTGATGCTGAGCAGCGTGCTGACCTGCACGTAGTTTGGATCGAACCGCTGGCGATGAAGTTGATGGGCCTGAAACAACAGATCGTTGAACGGAAGCGCAAACAGTGCGGAGATCTCGGATCGTGTCCAGTCGTGGCGTAAAGAATTCATACCTGCCGGCAAATCGAATAGAATGTCTTTGTATTCTACATGACATGGAGTGATCATGGACAAGGACTTCGCCTCGCTGGCTGCCGATTTCTGTCGCCGCGTGATGTGTGCAGCCTATCCGCCTCGCTGCGTCCTTTGCGGCTCACCGGGCTTCGACGATATGGACATTTGTATCCGTTGTTATCTGGATTTGCCCTGGATAACGAGCGCGTGCACGCAATGTGCGTTGCCCTTGGCTACGCCGCGTGACGATCAGCTCAAATGTGGCCAGTGCCAGCAAGCACCGCCGGTGTTTGATCGCAGCATCAGCTTGTTCCGCTATCAAGGAGACGCCGTCCGGCTGATTCACCAGCTCAAGTTTCACGCCAAACTGGCAAATTCGCGCTTGCTCGGCAAGCTGTTGGCCACTGCGATCATGCAACGTGATTGCGGATTACCCGACTGTATCGTGCCGGTACCTTTGTCCAAAAAGCGATTACGTCAGCGCGGGTTCAATCAGTCGGCTGAGCTAGCCCGCGCCGTCAGCAAAAACTACCCGATACCGCTGAATCTGCATGCTATCGCGCGGGGCCGTGATACCCGAGCGCAGACCGGCCTGCATCGCCAGCAACGCTTGCAAAACATTCGCGGAGCGTTCGATCAGGTGCGGGCAATGGACGCAGGTCATGTTGCGATTCTCGACGATGTCGTTACGACCGGTTCCACGGTCAACGAGCTGGCACGCGTGCTGAAGCGA
>JARFQK010000199.1 GCA_029287815.1 Gammaproteobacteria bacterium | reverse complement strand
TCGATCTGAATGACCTGACTGAATTCGGTTTCAGAAGCGGCGATCAGGCTGGCGGTGCCGTTACTCGCGCATATCGACGAGAATGTATTTTGCGGAATGTCGATTTCGGCCAACCGCAGGCTGACGAGATCGAGCAGCGCCAGCCGCCCGACACCGTCCGCAGTACGCGTGCAAATGATCTGTTTCGCGTCGCAAAATGCATAGGTCGTTTGCCCGAATACCCACTGCGGTAAGCCGAATTCGCTTTCAAGATCGGTAATCGCAATCGGACCGGCCGGTTCGAGCCGGGCAAGGTTCCACCAGCCGGAGGCGTCGGTCACAAAGTAGAGCACATTGTCGGGAGACCACAACGGTTGAAAAACCGACTGGCGCTGATTCCCCGCCATATGCGCGGGATCGTGCAGCGCGCCGCGTTTATCGAGAGCGGCCGTCCAGAGTTCGGTCCCATCCCAGGGCATGTTCGGATGATTCCAGCACAGCCAGGCCAGCTGGCCGCCGTCGGGACTAACGCGAGGGTTGGAGTAGAAATCGTAGCCGCTGTGCAGGATTTCGATCGCAGCTGACGTAATATCGACCGAAACCAGTGTGTTCAGCGGCTGTTGATCATTGCTGCGATGATCTTCACAGATGCACAGAATGCGGCCATGCCGGTGATCAAGACTCAAGTCGGCGAAGCGCATGCCATCGGCCCGCGTAAGCCGTTCGACACCGTTGGTCGTGACGCGGTAAATGTCCTGGTCGGCATCATTGACAAAGAAGAGCGCATGATCGCCGACGCAGTAGACGCCGCCACCATACTCGTGCACGCGTGAGCGAGCGTTGAACGGTGGCGGCAGAACGTCGGTGCGGTTGCCGTCGTGGTAACTCACGATCACGCTGCGACCGGCTTCCGCGGGCCGGCGTTCCAGCCAGTAGATCGTTCCATTGTGAATCTGAACCTGGTCCAGCGTGACTGTTTCTGCCGTTATCAGCTCGCTGGTGATCGGTGATTTCCAGCTGCCGTAGGGTGCGATATTTTTGGCCATAGTCGACGGTCCAGTCCGCGCGTTTTGATAGAATTATCGTCAAGTGGAGCATAAACTCGGAGTATATGTTAATCCGATTGACAATTTGCTGCTCCGGCTTGACTGCTCATGCAGGCGCGTATCAATTCAGGTTGGGTCAATGCTGATCAACATCGCTACCGTTCTGGTAGTGGCGGGATTGCTCTTGCTGGTTGTTGGCATCATGATCGCCCGGCAGTACACGCTGCGGGCAAAGTTGCTCACCGCTTTTCTGTTCATCGTCTTGTTGTCGCTGGGGCTGCTGGCCGCGCTGGACAGCTACCTGATGAGCGAGAACCTGGAGGAAACGACCTACAAAATTCTGGATGTGGCCGCGAGGCAATACGCTGACCGCATCGACCAGTTCAATGACTTCAATCTGGAATCGATTCAGTCTGAAGCCAGACTGCCCGCCCTGGTTCACTACATCAAAAACCGCGGCGCCGAGCCCTATCAAAGTCAGACGATCAAGGAGATCCTGGTTGCATTGCAATCGCGACAGGCCAAGGACATCGTGTCCTACGCCGTGCTGAACAAAGATGGCGTCAACATGGTTGATACCGTCAACGAGCTGATCGGGAGAAATGAGGGCGCGGAGCCGTATTTCGAGGAAGTGTTATTGAAAAAATCACCCTACCAGTCCCCGGTGATCTTTTCCAAATCCAACGAGCCGATGTTGTTTTTCAGCAGCCCGATCGAGGATGTCGCCGGAAATTTCCTGGGCGTGCTCCGTGTTCAATACAACGCCAGGGTTTTGAACCATTTACTCTCAGACTCGCGTGGGCGCGTTGGTCGCGGTGCGTTTGCGATGCTGTTGGATGAGAATTACCTGCGTTTGATTCACGGCAGGCGCAGTGATCTGCAGTACACGTTGGCCGGAGACATCACAGCGGTCGAGGCCATGGTGCTGGAGGACGAAGGCAGGATTCCATCGGGCTCAAAAATGCTGTTCGCCGAGAAGCCGGAATTGATCGACAAGCTCGAGAAGACCCGTTTCAATACGACCAACCTGCAGGTCAATCTTTTTGGTATGGGCGAGGAGTCCTACTCGTTGTCGATCGCCAGGCTCAACTCGACGCCATGGAAAGTCATTATTGCGCAACCGAAAGAGGTGCTGATCGGGCCCGTTCATGAGCAGACCCGGGCAACCCTGCTGTTTACCAGCGCGATCGCTTTGCTGGTCGTGCTGATGGTAGCCGGCACCACGCGCATTTTGCTCGAGCCGATTCGGCGGTTGACGGCCGTAGTCAAGCAGATAGGCGAGGGTAATCTCAGGATCAAAGCCAACGTCGATACCAGCGATGAAATCGGTGGGCTGGCTAACGCCTTCAATGAGATGACCAACAACGTCCGCACCCTGGTGAATGATCTCGAGAAAGAGGTCGATGACCATAAGCTGACGGCGGACAATTTGCGCAAGCTGTCACAGGCCATTGAGCAAAGCCCCGTTTCGGTGATGATCACGGATCTTGATGGCAACATCGAATACGTCAATCCGGAATTCAGCCGTGTCACCGGTTATTCGGCAGAGGAAGTAGTTGGCAAGAATCCCCGCATACTCAAGTCCGGTCACACGCCGCCCTCGCAGTTCACCAACATGTGGAACAGTATCACTACCGGGCAGTCGTGGAGCGGCGAGCTTTACAACAAAAAGAAGAACGGCGATTTGTTCTGGGAGAATGTCACGGTATCGCCGATAAAAGCCAGCGATGGCAAGAACACCCACTACCTGGCGATCAAGGAAGATATATCGATACGAAAAGAATACGAAGAGCGGCTGATGTATCAGGCCAGCTACGACAAACTCACCGATCTGCCGAATCGTTCGCTGGCATTCGACCGGCTGAAACAGGCGCTCGCGAATGCGATCAGGGACAAGGAGCGCCTGGCGGTGATGTACGTCGATTTCGACCATTTCAAAAATATCAATGACACGCTGGGCCACAATGCCGGAGACAGCTTTCTGGTATCGATGGCCGAAAGACTGAAAGGGATCGTGCGCGACGTCGATACGGTAGCGAGGCTCGGCGGCGATGAGTTCATGCTGATATTGGCCAGCACGCACCATAAGTCGGGTGAGATTCCGCTGTCGGAGTACAGGGACCATATACAGCACAAGGCCGCGGAAATTTTGCACAAGGTGGCCCAGCCCTGTCTGATCGAGGACATGGAGTTCTCTGTCACCGCGAGCATCGGCATCGCGATCTTTCCGGAGGATGGTGATGATCCGCACATTCTGTTGAAGAATGCCGACACTGCAATGTATCGCGGAAAACGCAAGGGTCGAAACACGTTCGAAGAATTCACGCCGGAAATGAGCGATAAAATCGTCAAGCGGGTTGAGATTGAAGGCAAGCTCCGACGCGCGGTCGACGAAGAGAAGTTCGATATCGAGTACCAGTCGCTGGTGAGTACGCGGAACATGCGCCTCGAGGGCGCCGAAGCCCTGATCCGATGGGAAGATCCGGAGCTCGGCAATATCGCGCCGGAAATCTTTATCCCGTTCGCCGAGGAATCGGGTGTGATCGTCGATATTGGCCGGTGGGTGCTGGACAAAGTGTGCCAGGACGTCAAGCGATTGCGAGCGGATCAGGACAGCAAGGATTTTTATATCGCCGTGAACCTGTCGGGTCGCCAGTTCCGAGGCAAGGGTTTCGCCCGCCAGGTAGCGGACACGCTGTCCAAATACAACCTGCACGGCAGCAGTTTGGAATTCGAGATCACCGAGCGGCTGTTGATGAAAGATGTGCCTGACGTGATCACGACGCTGGACCAGCTCAAGGAAATGGGTATCAGGCTCGCGATCGATGATTTTGGCACAGGCTACTCATCACTCGGTTACCTGAAACGTTTTCCATTCGATGTGCTGAAGATCGACAAAACCTTCGTCGAAGATATCGGTGCCGATCCAGACGATGCTGCTCTGTGCGAGGCGATCATCAGCATGGCGCACAGTCTGGGTCTGAGCGTGATCGGTGAGGGCGTCGAGAACAAGGAGCAGTTCGAGTTCCTGAAGTCACGCGGTGCCGAGATCGTCCAGGGCTACTACGTCAGCAAGCCGATGGTCTATCACGAGTTCAAACAGTTTGTAACGGTTTCGGACTGGATTGCGTCAACCGCGGGTTAGCCCGCGTTTCCCACCCGGCGTTGAAAGCTTCGTGATGATTCGCAGCGCCGGTATGCCCAGCAGTGTTGCCAACAGCGGCAGCGACGGGCTGCCGCCACCACCGTCATCAGACGTCAATGTGTCCGGAATCAGGTCGACCTGGGTATCGCTGGCGTTGATACTGCCGCTGCCGTCCGTTCTGAACTCGACGTTGACAGATTCACCCGCAGCGAGTGTCACTATGGCCGGAGGCGGACCATCGGCCGCAAACACAACCGAGCCGATCGTGCTGGCCGGTGGCAGGAACGAAAAGTCGGTCGGGGTCCATGCGTAGGGACCGACGCTGGAGCCGCCGTAGAACTCGGAATTAATGCTGTTGGCGTGCAGGGTATAGCTGCCGGGCGGGGGCATTAGCGCAAAAAAGCCGGTGCCCTGCTTGAGGTAGTCTGAAACAACGCTGTAGACGTCGCCGGTGCTTGTATTTTCCAGCCACACGTTGGCGCCTCTGACCGAGAACCCCTCGGGCGTGATCAGCCTGCCAGTCAATTGCCCCTGTCGTTCGAAGTAGTCGCTTTCAGGGTACAGCATGGATATTGAGACCACGTCATCTGGATGCAGCTCTTCGCTTTCCCTGCAGGCATAGGGGTACATAAGCGGGTAGTCTGCTTCCGGCGTGGGACACAGGTCATCCAGGGTTTCTGTATTATCGATGTTCGCCTGGGCATGGTCCAAGCCGAAGTAGTGGCCGATTTCGTGCGCAACGATCAATTCGAGCATGCCTGGTGGCACCCGCAGATGGCCGGTGATCACTACGAAGCCTTCGATGAAGTAGCTCGAGTTAACCAGATAGGATGAGGCGGCGAAGCCGACAACAGAGTCTTTCGCGCCGTCACCGAAGAACGCGTCGATAATGCTGCCGTCGTCGTCATAGACAACAGGGTTGAGTCGGTCGCTGTCGTTGTCAAGGTAGCTGCTGAAATTAGATCCATCGATGTCGACCGGGACGTCGAGCCCCTGGCTGAGGTTGATCGTCGAGGTGCTGACATTGTTCCAGCTGACATTGTTCCAGATCGCGATGGCGTCTCTGACCATCTGATCGGCGGTGTCGTTCGTCATCAATCCCAGCGAACCGGTCTCGATGTTCAGCTCGATATTCGGGTTCAGATAGGTCACCGGGACATGACCGTCAGGGCCTTCGAGCACCAGCGGGCCTGCCGCCATCAGCGAGACGGAGTAGCATGTGGTCAGGATAGCGCTAAAGAATCGCGACACGGCTATTCCTGCGCCATCTTGCGCACGGTTTGCAGAAAGTCCGGCAGCCGTGCGCTTGCGGGTTGTCCAGGAATGCTTTTCAGCGCGGGTGACGGCGCTGTTATGATCGCGGCGGGCATGTTGGCTATTGTTTCGCGCGCATCCGGCTGTGTCAGCGCTGAAATTCGGCGCCCGTTACTGACGATCGTCTGCCCATCGAGCTCACGGATATCGAATTTGCCCTGCCACAGGCCAACCGGACTCGAAAATCCGAGTCGGGAGGCTTTCGGAACGAACACAACGTATTCCCGGTTAGCCTCGAATTGGGGTACGCCGTGGATCTTCATTT
>JARFQK010000198.1 GCA_029287815.1 Gammaproteobacteria bacterium | reverse complement strand
CACAGCGCGCGCCTTGACTTCGTTCAACTCGATCGCGCAAACCTCACGGCTGGCGTGCTGTAGACTGTCGACGATTCGCTCGATCGAGTTGATCAGGGTTCCGTCCCAGTCGAATACCAGGAGTTGGAATGCTTTGTTTGTCATCGGTCAAGTTTTTCTAACAACAACGTTAAATCTTCAGCCAGCGGTGCGTGCACTGAAAGGCCATCACCAACAGGTAACTCGATGTGGCTGGCGTGCAGAAACAACCGTTTCAAGCCCAGTTTTTTCATCGTCTGGTTGCACGCA
Organism: Gammaproteobacteria bacterium; assembly: GCA_029287815.1. Taxonomy (GTDB): domain Bacteria; phylum Pseudomonadota; class Gammaproteobacteria; order SZUA-229; family SZUA-229; genus JABDQW01. The sequence goes on along the minus strand of JARFQK010000198.1, from coordinate 3,619 downwards.
GCATCGCCGTATTTGTCGTCACCAGCGATAGGGTGACCGGCGGCGGCCGCGTGGACCCGTATCTGGTGCGTACGCCCGGTGTCGATATCGATGCGCATCAGACTGGTATCGCGGTACGCCTGCACCAGTTTGAAATGGCTGACAGCGTGAGCACCATGCTCGCTGATTTCGACCCGGTGTTCGCCGCCTCGGCGAACCTTGCGCAGCGGCAACTCGATGGTCCGCTCGCCTGATTGCCACAAACCCGCGACCAGCGCGATGTAGCTCTTTGTGACAGCATGCTTGCCGCGCGCGTTCCCTTCATCTCTGAGCGCTTGATGCAGTTTCGACAAGGTCGCCCGGTTTTTTGCCAGGACCAGGCAGCCACTGGTCTGTCGGTCGAGGCGGTGCATCAGCTCGATGTACTGGCCGGGATGGAGCTGTCGGAGCGCCTCGATCAGGCCGAATTCGAGTGCACTGCCACCATGGACTGCGATGCCGGGCGGTTTGTTCAGCACCAGGATATCCTTGGTTTCGAACAAGCGGGCTGCTTCTATCAGTGTCAGCACTGAATCAGGGACCGGTTTCTTCTCGTTTCTGGCAATAGTGACCGGCGGAATCCGCAAGCTGTCGCCTGGCTGCAGGCGATAGTTCGGCTTTTTTCTTCCGCTGTTGACCCTGACCTGGCCGCTACGGAGCAGGCGGTAGATGTGGCTTTTGGGTACCCCTTTCAGTCGCGTTAGCAAAAAGTTGTCCAACCGCTGGCCGGCCTGATCGGGTGAAATTTGGACGAGTTTCACCGCATTTGAGCGCTTTTCAGCTATATTTAAGCGTGTCATCGGCTACATTTAAACGCCCGGGGGCCTAAGTGGTTGACCAAAGGCGGGTATTTTGACAGACTTCCGAGCTTGGGTTCCAGTATAAGTTATTGCGCATCAAAGGTTTTTCCTCCGCGATTGTAATCGGAAAGGTGCGGCAGCGACGGCTCTGGCTGATCGCGGCCCACAACAGTAAACCAGTGCAGCTTATGGAACCTGAGAAGACAGCGAATCCTAACCATTCGCAGGCATGCGGATGACTAGAATAATAATTTAACAACTGATCGATCCGGCGAATATGCTCGAATCCAATATTGCACAGTCAGAGGCATCCATCATCCTTATCGCGATGCTATCCTTGCTCACGTCCTTGCTGAGAAAGATAAAGCAAATAGACAATCCAGCACGTGCTGTTCGTGAACTGTTCAGGCCGGTTTCATCTACAGGTTGGACAAGACATGAAACGAATCCTCATCAACGCAGTCCAGAAGGAAGAAATCCGGGTTGCCATGGTCGATGGCCAGCAACTCTACGATCTGGACATCGAAATTCCGTCACAGGAACAGAAAAAAGCCAATGTTTACAAGGGAAAAATCACCCGCATTGAGCCCAGCCTCGAGGCTGCTTTTGTCGATTACGGCGCCGAGCGTCACGGATTTTTACCTTTTAAAGAGGTCTCTAGAAGTTATTTCAGCGAAGAAGCGCTGAAAGTTCAGGGGCGTCCCGATATCAAGTCCGCCATTTCCGAGGGGCAGGAAGTGGTCGTTCAGGTCGAAAAGGAAGAACGCGGCAACAAGGGGGCGGCTCTGACCACATTCATCAGTCTTGCCGGACGTTTTCTGGTGCTGATGCCGAACAATCCGCGAGCGGGCGGTGTCTCGCGCCGTATCGAAGGCGAAGACCGCAACATCATCCGCGAATCGCTCGCCCAGCTCAATATTCCAAGTGGCATGGGTTTGATCGTGCGCACGGCTGGCGTTGGACGCAGTGTCGATGAGCTGCAATGGGATCTCGAGTACCTTTTGCAACTATGGCGAGCCATGGAAAAAGCCGCCAGTGAGCGGCCAGCACCGTTCTTGATCTATCAGGAAAGCAACGTGATCGTGCGTGCGCTGCGTGATTATTTCCGGACCGACATCAACGAAGTACTGATCGATTCAGAAAAAGTATTCAATTCTGCGCGCCAGTTCCTCGAGCAAGTGATGCCAGAGCGCCTCAATAAACTCAAGCTTTATTCCGACTCGGTGCCGCTGTTCAACCGTTTTCAGATCGAAAACCAGATCGAATCGGCCTATCGTCGCGAAGTTCAGCTGCCATCCGGTGGCGCCATCGTAATCGACCATACCGAAGCGTTGACATCGATCGATATCAACTCGGGACGGGCCACCCGCGGTGGGGACATCGAGGAGACTGCATTGACGAACAACCTCGAGGCTGCTGATGAAATTGCGCGGCAGCTGCGTCTGCGCGATCTCGGTGGACTGATCGTGATCGATTTCATCGACATGGTGACCACACGCAATCAGCGCGAAGTGGAGAACCGTCTGCGAGATGCCGTCAAAATCGATCGCGCCCGCGTCCAGATCGGTCGCATCTCCCGCTTCGGCTTGCTGGAAATGTCACGCCAGCGCCTGAAGCCCTCGCTGGGCGAATCGACTCAGATCGTTTGTCCGCGCTGCTCCGGTCATGGCACGATTCGGACGGTCGAATCGCTTGCGCTGTCACTGATCAGGATCATGGAGGAAGAAGCGCTGAAGGAGAACTCGGCCCGGGTCGATGTCCATGTGCCTGTGGATGTGGCGACCTATATGCTGAATGAGAAGCGCAAAGCGATCAACGAAATTGAGCAGCAGACCGGCATCCGAATGGTCGTTATCGCGAACTCGACATTGGAAACACCGCAGTATCGCGTCGAGCGCGTCCGCAAGAACGAAATCGATGAGGCTGCTGAGTTGGCCAGCTACAAGCAGGTGGAGGAAGTCGGTGAGCAGTACCGGCCGGAAGACTACAAAGAGAAGGTGATACAACCGGAGCCACCTGCGGTCACGGCTGTTGTGCCAGCGCGACCAGCGCCACCGCCTGCGGTCAAGCCGACCGGCGGTCTGTTGACAAAGATTGTCTCACTTTTCACCGGTGACGAAGCCAGGGTAGAAAGTCGAGAAAAGAAGACCGTGGAGCCGGCGCAAAAGGCGCCAGCTCGGCGTGGCGGTCGCGGCGGCAAAGCCCAGGCACAACCCCAGGGCGGGCAGAACCGCGGTCGTGGCGGGCGCAAACCTGCAGCGGCCAAGAAAACAGCTCAACGCGGAGCCCAGCAGAACCGGCAAAAAACCGGCAAGCAAGCTGCACAACAAGGCGGCAAGAGCCAGAAGATAACCGAAGCCAAAGACCAGACGAACGGACCTGAATCCAAACAGCAGCCGGCCGAGACCAAACCGAAAAGCCGTCGCAGCAGGGGCGGTCGTGGCAGGCGCGGTTCCGGCAAGTCGCGCCAGGCTGAGACTCAGCAATCCAGAGAGGCACAGGGTCAACCCGCTGCCCAGACGAAATCTGAGGTTCAACAGCCAGGTCCCGGGCCGGCCACAGACGCGCAATCGAAGCGGCCAGCCTCGGAGGCGAGCAAGGCTGCGCCAAGCGCTCAGAAGTCCGACGGTGATACGTCTCGCGGTGAAAAGACGAATGCAGCGACAGCCTCGCAATCAGAAGCGGTGGCATCCAGGCCGAAGCCCTCGGCAGCAACTGGCGAAGATGGTCAAAAGCAAAAAGGCAACGCGGATACCAAGCCCGAGAAAGCGGCATCTGCTGGCGAGTAGCGTTCTCCGGGA
>JARFQK010000166.1 GCA_029287815.1 Gammaproteobacteria bacterium | reverse complement strand
AATGCAGATTTGCGGCAATTGAGTCGTCTTGCCGGAGCCGGTTTCACCGCAGACGATCACAACCTGATGATCTTTGATCGCCTGTTTGACGTCGTCCCGCTTCTGATAGAACGGCAGATCCCGGTTCAGCGACACGGCCGGTCTGAGCTTTGTTCGCCTTTGCACGCTGCCGATCGACTGCTCGATCGCTCGGGACAGCTCCTCGCCAGCTCGTGCTGCCTTCTTTCTGTTGCGCGTCTGCCGCAACAATCCGAGCAACCGACCACGGTCAGCCAGCGCGCACTGCTGAAAGATCTGTTGTTTGAAGCTCTTCGGCATTCGACAATTGAATTAGATATTTGCTAATGCATGAAACGCCGACCGTTAGTTCATCAGCCTCGCTGGAACCCAATCGCGTTTCACACAGCTCACTTGGGGGCCTTTAAACGCCAGACGCAATTGATCAAGCCATAGTTCTATGCGCGCACACACGAATCGTGTAGGCAAGAGACCACCAAATTCAAGGTGTTGAAAATCTCAGCCTGCTCTGTGTCGCTCAACACCACCTCATCCTCGTACTCGGTCAGCGCTTCATACACATACCTGAGCACATGGGGCTCGGACGATTCCGCTATCTTTGCTATTGGATCATACTCCTCGACTAGGATTCCAGCGTCGATATACTGCTCTATCTGCACCCTTTTGACCCGCCCCGGCTTCGGCGATACCCTTGAAAACGCGAACAAAACCACGTGATAAACGTAAATGCCGACACCAGCGGCTTCTTCTCGCAGATCGAGTAGATGACTGAAAGCAAAATAAGTCAATGCCTGCTGCTTTTTCTGATGGTTTCGCTGCATCTTGAGGATCTGCTGTTCGGATGAAACCGCAACGGCTTTCCACGTTTTCTCAATGAGCTCTTGTGATACAAAGGGCATAGCGCGTACCTGCAAATTTACTGAGACGTATCCCCAGAAATGTACCGATGGAAAATCAGATTTCCGCCTATTCGCGCACTCAACTCAAAAGCAGATTCAAATGACACGCATTGCCTGCGCGGCGGCACCTGCTCAGAAAAGCGAGCCAACCGTCTAAGGAACGGCTTCAGCCGCAAATTGCGTGAGCTTCGCATACTGGGCCACTCCTTGTTTTCCAATTAGCCATAGCCATAAAGCCAACGTGCGGTCGTAGTGCCGATATTGCGAACTGAATGGACTGCCCCGGCAGGAATGTAGACCTCCTCGCCCGTTTCGGGATGGCTAATTTCACCGTTGATTTCGAATTCCATTTTGCCGTCGAGCACAAGGACAAGCTCATCGCTGGAATGGACAAAGTCTTCCCAACGCTGCCCCGGCGGATCCACCCATAATGCGCAGCTGAAACCTCGAGCTGCCCAGTCTTTCGATACATCTTGCTGATTGATCGTCGTCATGCCCGCTTCACTCCAATTGGCCAACGCCCTGTCAGCATTCTACGCCCGCTGGCACAAAAAAGCGGGCTAGATAGGAGAAAACACCGCAAACGTCAAAGCACGTCGCGATAGACTCGCAATCAATCTCGCTTGCAAAGTAGTCAACTCTCGAGCGCAGTTGGCAGAACAAATGATTCGTATGACAAACATCTTTGTTCATCGTGCAAGCCTCTGCAAGATGAAAGACCTGACACTCGCTACTTGAGTGAGTACTGCGGGTGGTAGGAATGATAAACTTGGGCGGTTTTTACGAAGAAAGTGACGAAATACCTCTACACCTTGGTGACGCCATGACCGACAGCCTTAGCACCCTCCGACGCCGTTCCGGACTGAACATCGTGAACGCCGAGTACATCGATCAGCTTTATGAAGCGTTCAAAGCATCGCCGGACAACGTCTCCGCGGAATGGCGTCACTATTTCTACGGCTTCGAACACGGCGCCGACGCTCTGGCGCCAAGCCCAGCCCAGCCAGAGGCGGATCCGCACAGCGGTGCCGAGCGACTCATCATGGCCTACCGGATGCTTGGCCATCTGAACGCTGACATCGATCCCCTGCAGATGCAGGACCGGGAGCAGCCACCCGAACTGACGCCTCAATACTACGGACTCGACACCGCAGACCTCGAACAGCTGGTCTCGGTGGTCTCAATCGATCCGGTCAAGGCCCGGCCCCTGCGTGAGGTCATTGCTGTGCTGGAGCGCGTGTACTGCGGCGCCGTGGCCTGTGAACACATGCACATCTCGGCCTCGGACGAGCGCCGCTGGATCGAGCAACGGCTGGAATCGAGTCGCGGCGACTGGGCGGCGCAACACACACCACAGGTGCGTAAGGAATTGCTCCGGGATCTGACAGCCGCTGAAGGGCTGGAGCGCTACCTGCACACCCGTTACATCGGCCAGAAACGCTTCTCTCTGGAGGGCGGCGATGCCCTCATTCCCCTGCTCGACGAGCTGGTGCAGGGCGCCGGCGCCCGGGGCGTCACCGATGTGGTGCTGGGTATGGCGCATCGTGGTCGCCTGAACGTGCTGGTCAACCTGCTCGGCAAACCGCCCGGCGAACTGTTCTCCGAGTTCGAACAGAAACGCGAACTCGACCCGAGTATCGGCTCTGGTGATGTGAAATATCACCAGGGCTTCTATTCCAATATTCAGACGCCAGGTGGGCCGGTGCACCTGGCGCTGGCCTTCAACCCCTCGCATCTTGAGATTGTCGGACCCGTGGTGGAAGGCGGAGTGCGAGCGCGACAGGACCGTCACGGCGGCGAGGCGAATGACCTGGTAGTACCTGTGCTGGTGCACGGCGACGCCGCGTTCATCGGCCAGGGCGTGGTGACTGAGACACTCAATCTATCCAAACTACCGGCCTATAGCACGGGCGGCACCATACACGTGGTGGTCAACAATCAGATCGGCTTCACCACCAGCCACCCGCACGAGGCACGGTCCACCCGCTATTGCACCGAGGTCGCCAAACCCATCCAGGCACCAATCTTCCATGTCAATGGCGACGATCCGGACGCGGTATTGTTCGTCACCCAACTTGCGTTGGACTATCGCATGACCTTCCACAACGACGTGGTCATCGACCTGGTCTGCTACCGCCGTCACGGCCACAACGAAGCCGACGAGCCCATGATGACCCAGCCCCTGATGTATCGCTGCATCCGCGACAAGGAGACCACGCTCGCTCTCTATGCCAGGCGCCTGGAACAGGACGGCGTTATCCAAACAGGCGATGCTGATCAAATGGTCGACTACTACCGCACCTCGCTCGAGCACGGCAAGGTTGTGGTACGTGAGTTCCTGCACGGCTCACGGTCTGGCTACGAGGCCCATTGGGAGGAATATCTGGCGGCAAAACCGGGTGAAACGGTCCAGACCAGGGTGCCGCCTGCTACGCTGTCCAGGCTAGGTGGCAAGGCGCTCGAACTTCCCGCTGATTTCGTCATGCACCGCGGCGTGGTCCGGGTCATGGAGGCCCGCCGACGCATGCTCAGCGGCGAGCTGGCGCTCGACTGGGGTATGGCGGAAACACTGGCCTACGCCACGTTGTTAGACGAGGGGTACGCGATCCGCCTGTCCGGCCAGGACTCCGGGCGCGGTACTTTCGCGCACCGCCACGCCGTACTCCATCATCAGGACAAGGGCCTGAGCCATGTACCACTGAACCACCTTTTCGAGGGTCAGCCGCGCTTCGAGGTCATCAATTCCCTGCTTTCGGAGTTGGCAGCGCTTGCGTTCGAATACGGCTATGCTACTTCCAGCCCCGGGACGCTGGTGATATGGGAGGCTCAGTTCGGCGACTTTGCCAATGGCGCTCAGGTCGTCATCGACCAGTTCATCGCCGCCGGCTACTCAAAATGGGGTCGTCTCTGTCAGCTCACTCTGTTTCTGCCGCACGGTTTCGAAGGCATGGGCCCCGAACACTCCTCAGCCCGCCTCGAGCGGTTCCTGCAACTCTGCGCTGAGCTCAACATGCGCGTCTGGGTGCCTACAACGCCGGCCCAGTTCTTTCATCTGCTGCGCGATCAGATGAAGCGCAAATTCCGGCGTCCGCTCATCGTGATGACGCCCAAGAGCTTGCTGCGTCATCGGCTGTCCACCTCGCCACTGGACGCGCTCAGCGACGGCGCGCTATCAGAGGTGCTGCCAGAGATCGACCCAATCGAAGCCGAGCAGGTGCGCCGCGTGGTCCTGTGCTCCGGCAAGGTATTTTTTGATCTACTGGAGGCGCGGCGAGCGCGCCGGCTGACGGATATCGCCATCCTGCGCGTCGAACAGCTCTATCCTTTTCCGCGCCGCGTACTCAGGGACCTGCTCGATCAATACAGTAAC
>JARFQK010000149.1 GCA_029287815.1 Gammaproteobacteria bacterium | reverse complement strand
CTCGAAATCGTTCGTGTCTACACGAAAACCCCCGGCAAACCTGCCGACAGCGACAAGCCCTTCACGGTGCGCCGCGGCGATACGGTTATGGATGTCGCCAGGCTGGTGCACCGGGAGATCGCCCGCGACCTGAAATTCGCGCGTATCTGGGGCAAGAGCGTGTTCGATGGTCAGCAGACCGGCCCCGAACATCCGGTGGAAGACGGCGACGTGGTCGAGTTGCACATGTAGTATTTTCCAGCCGTCAAATGTGTTGAAATGCAGGGCATCCCGCCGTTCTTTGATCGATACAGAGGTGTTTTCGTGAAAAAACTCATCATCCTTTCAGCCTGTTTGCTGTGCGCAGCTTGTAGCCAGGACGAAGAATCGACCCGGTCTTCAATAGAAAAACCGCAGGTGGCTCCAGAAGTCGCTGTTGTTGAAAGCACCGACGAGAAGGGTCAACAGCACGACAAGCAAGTATTGGTAGATCGCTTTGCTGATATCCAGGTGTTGAGTTACGAGGTGCCGGGATTCGACGAACTTTCATTGCGAGAGAAAAAACTGACCTATTTCCTTTCGCAGGCGGCACTGTCAGGGCGGGACATGATCTACGATCAGAATTACGAGCACAATCTGCGGATCCGCAAATTGCTGTCGGCCATAGTCGGTTCCTATTCCGGCGATCGGAGCAGCGCAGCATACGTCAGCCTGCTCGAGTACGCCAAACGCGTCTGGTTCGCCAACGGCATACATCATCACTATTCCTCGGATAAAATGCTGCCGGGTTTCACGCCCGAGGATCTGGCGCAAATGGCCGAACTAAGCGACCCATCACTGCTACCTCTCGATGAGGGCCAGTCCCTCGAGGATTTGTTGACACTGCTGCGCGAACCTGTTTTCAGCGCGGTGACGGCCGCCAAGAAAGTCAATCTCGATCCCGATGTCGATCAACTTATGGCCTCGGCGACGAACTACTATCGCGATGTCACAGCAGATGAGGCAACTGCATTCTATGCCGCCAAGCTGGATGAAGACCCCGAACGCCCTGTTTCATGGGGCCTGAATTCGCAGCTGGTCAAAGCCGATGGTGAACTGCGTGAAAGAACCTGGAAGGTTGGTGGTATGTACAGTCCGGCTATCGAAAAGGTGGTGTATTGGCTAGGCAGGGCAGCAACGGTTGCCGAAAACGAGTTACAAAAAGACTGGATCGAAAAACTCATCACCTACTATGAAAGCGGCGACCTCAAGGACTATGACGCTTACAACATTGCCTGGGTTGCTGACACGGATTCGCGAGTCGATACCATCAATGGATTCACCGAGGTCTATGGTGACCCGCTTGGCTACCGCGGCGCCTGGGAATCAGTTGTGTCCATTCGTGATCTTGAAGCTACCCGGCGCATTTCGACGATCGGCAGCCAGGCGCAATGGTTCGAAGAAAATTCACCCATCATGGACGAGCACAAGAAAAAGGACGTGGTTGGCATCTCGGCCAAGGTTATCACCGTGGTGATGGAAGGCGGCGATGCCGCACCTTCAACACCGATAGGTGTCAATCTGCCAAACGCCAACTGGATCCGCAAAGAACATGGCTCCAAATCGGTTACGTTGGGCAACATCATGGAATCTTACGAGATCGCATCCGCGGCCAGCGGTTTGAGCGATGAGTTCAGTTACAGCGAAGAGCAGAAACAGCGCCATGCCAAATACGGAGCACTTGAATCCCTGTTGCACGTTGATATGCATGAAGTGATCGGCCACGCATCCGGCCAGATCAATCCCGGCATCGGCACACCCAAAGAAACGCTGAAAACCTATGCCTCAACGCTGGAAGAAGCGCGTTCGGACCTGGTGGCGCTCTACTTCATCATGGACCCAAAACTGATCGAACTCGGTTTGATGCCATCTCTTGACGTGGGCAAGACATCCTATGACGGGTATATTCGCAACGGGCTCCAGTTACAGCTCAGGCGCATAGAACCCGGCAACGACATTGAACAGGCGCATATGCGCAATCGTCAACTCATCGCGGCCTGGGCGTACGAAAAAGGACAGCAAGGCAATGTCATTGAGAAGATCGTTGAAAATGGCAAGACCTATTTCGTAGTGAACGATTACGAGGCCCTGCGAGTCCTGTTCGGCGAGTTACTGCGCGAAATTCAGCGCATCAAGTCCGAGGGTGACTACCAGGCAGCCAGTGCGCTGGTTGAAAACTATGGAGTCCGGGTCGACCAGGATATGCACCGGGAAGTCCTTGAGCGCGTTGCGCCACTCAACATTGCGGCGTATTCGGGCTTTATTCAGCCACGGCTTGTGCCCGTGGAGGAAAACGGTGAAATCATTGATGTGAAAATCGAATACTCAGACGATTTTCCAGCCCAGATGCTGGAGTATGAAAAAAACTACAGTTTTCTGCCAAACAGCAATTAACTTGTCAGATGGTCCTATGCTGCATGAACGCTTTCGCCGATTTCCCGGGTAATGCGTTTTAGTATGGTGCTAATGTCCAAAACGAAATTTCAGAATCCCGGGGCAGGTTGTACCTCGATCAGTTTTCCTGGGCTAGCAACACAGTTCTCAGCAGGTCACTCAGCTGGCTTTTTTGTCGATCGTCGAGACATGCTATGGCTTCGGCCGCCGACTGAAACCTGGTTTCAGCCGCATCTTCTATCAGCTTCAACCCATTGCGGGTGAGTTCCACCAACACCCGTCTGCGGTCTTCAGCGTCCGCAACCCGGTTGATCAGTCCGACCTCTTCCAGCCTGTCGATCCGGTTAGTCATGGCGCCGGAGGTGAGCATGACGGAATCTGCCAGTTCCGTTGCAGCCAAGCGGTAGGGATAGCCCTGGCGTCTCAGCGTCGAAAGCACATCGTACTGCCACCATTGGAGATCGTACTCGTTCAACCGCTGCGCAGTCTTTTCACCCAGTATCTTGGCCAATGCCTGAATCCTCAGAACGATGCCCATCGACTCAGTATTCAGATCTGGTCGTTGGTCACTCCAGTCCTTCTGCAAATCATCAATCATGTCTTTTTTCATACAAGCCAGTTTATCGTTTTTCACTTCGATATTAAAAATCTTGACATAAAGATAAAATCGGATTAAAAGTGCAAATGAAGGGCGCTGTGCCTGTTCTAAAGGAGCGATCAAATGGCAAGCAAGAAGCGAAGATATCGTCAGAAATTTGAATTCGACCCATACGATGACCTTAATTTCAGCAATGATTATGATGACGACGTTGACATCAAGGACATTGCCAGGGATTTCTACAGCACCTATTCAGACTACGAAGTGGGTGAAGAATCCCGCATCACGGCCCGGCGCCAGATCGAGCGTCGCAGGGACATGAAGAAACTTTATTCAGAGCTAGAAGATTGGGAGGAATTTGGGGTCTCGTTCGACTGAACATGAGATCAAATGAAGCTCTAATCGCCGCCAGGTGCCGCTTCCCCATTTCCAATCTCATTGATCAGGCTCCTGGTGGCGATTTTCCAATCCTGTTGAGTCAACCAAGAAAATCAAATGCAATGCTGCGCCACTTTTGCTTTCGACCCGCTCTTTTTTCGGGATTTCGGAAATAATTTGGCTTTGGAGCGACTGGATCTTTTCGGCTTGGGTCGGTTTTCATATTTTCGTTTGCGAATCATGATAAGCGTGGCCTCAAAATCCAAGAATTAATGGCTTGACCAAAGTTTGGACAGGTTTGTATCTTTATGTCAAGATAAAATCTTATACGCCATAGCCCAGTCATTGCTGATGATCCAGGTAATTTCACCGATCGCATCCTTGTTGCTTGGGGTCGCCATATTGCTGACCGGCCAGGGCCTGCAAGGTGTTCTTTTGCCGGTGCGTGCCAATCTGGAAGGCTTCAGCACCCTTGGGGTTGCCTTCGTGGGTGCCGCCTATTTCCTGGGCTTTACGCTGGGATGTTGGAAAGGCACGGTGCTGATCCGCAATGTGGGGCATGTGCGAGTTTTCGCGGCCATGACGGCGGTCGCTTCGGCCAGCCCGTTACTGCTGGGCATGTGGGTCGACCTCTGGGCGTGGGGGGTGCTGCGAGTTCTCACCGGATACTGTTTCGCCATACTTTACGTGGTTATCGAGAGCTGGCTGAACGAGCGCTCGACCGATGAGAATCGCGGCGCCATTTTTTCAGTTTACATCTTGATCAATATGACCGTGCTGGCGGTCGGGCAGCAAATGCTGCTCCTCAGCGATCCGATGCAATTGCAGCTGTTCGCGGTCACCTCCGTTCTGGTCTCACTGGCCGCGGTACCGGTGGCGTTGTCGACTTCCCAGTCACCGCGCCTGATCGAGGAAGCGCGATTGGATTTTGGCTACTGCATCCGTACGTCACGCGGCGGAATGCTGGGCAGCTTGACTTGCGGGTTGACCGCCGGCGCTTTCTGGGCGCTGGCCCCGGTATTTGTCGCGGATTTTTCGGATACTGTCTCGCTGACAGCGAGCTTCATGACAGCGGTGGTGCTGGGGGGCGCCGCTGGCCAGTTTCCACTTGGGCGTTTATCAGACCGAGTGGACCGGCGCTTCGTGATGTTATCGATATCGGTGGTGTCTGCGCTTGTTTCCGCCCTGCTGTGGATGAGCGCCGGTGGACTGCCTGTGGTGGGTATCCTGACATTCGGTTTTCTTTGGGGAGCTTCTTCGTTTCCGTTGTATTCCATCTCGGTAGCGCATGCCAACGACCGGGCGGACCCTGATAAATACGTCGTCATTTCGAGCGGGATGCTGCTCATGTACGGCCTTGGGGCCGTTACTGGCCCCCTGATCGCATCAGGCCTGATGTCACTGATGGGTGCGTCGGGCCTCTTCATGTTCGCAGCAATTATTTTCTCGTTTTTTGCCGCCTACGTCGCATTAGGCAGTTTGCGGCGCAAACCGGTTGCGCCCGGGGACTCCGGTGAATTCGATGACGCACTGGCGGCTGTTGTGACCGCCTCGGTAGTGTACGAGCATGAGCAACAGACTAGTGATGATTCAAGCGCTTTGATTTAGATGGTGCCCAGGGGCGGACCGATTCGCCAGGAGCGAATCAGGACGAACGGAGTTCGCCCGAAGGGGTCGCCACATGGATGTGGCGAGTCAATCGAACCACCG
>JARFQK010000140.1 GCA_029287815.1 Gammaproteobacteria bacterium | reverse complement strand
TCCGCAATCCAGGATCAAGCGCACCCACCCAGTAAACACCATCATCGATCTGGATGCCCCTGCCTTCGGTCACGTCTGGATGGATACCGCTGCTCATCCCGGCTGTTTCCGCGAAATCTCGCAATGATGGTTGTCGGTCCGTGGGCAGGCTTCCATGTCTGCGCCTGCTATTGCTGGGGCAACTTGCAGTCCGATCCAGTTGTTCACGTCGTTGACATCGAATCCTGCCCGGCGCTTTTCACCCACCTGCATCAATGGACGACGAATCAACAACGGATCTTGCTGCATCAACGCTAGTGTCTGTTCCTCGTCGAGTGCGGCGGGCACAACGTCGCCGTTCTTGATCGCCGGCGCCGCCGGGTTGAACCATTCACGTAATGGCATGCCGTCAAAGTAACTGCGCAGCTCGTCAACATGCCAATTGGCTGTCAGCAGGTTGCGCGCGTCAACCCGATGCCCGGCCTCAACGAGCAGCTGCTTTTGCCGCGTGTTGTTGATACAGCCTGGCTTCTCATAAAACACGACAGTCACCATGCTACGCTCCATCGCGCCCGCTTATCTGTTGCAGCATCGCTCCGTGGCGCATCCAGGCGCGTCGTGAAATGTGCCTACCCGAAGGCGTCTGGTGAAAACGCTGCCAGGAATCCTGTTGCGCTTTGATGTTGCGCAGGGTCTGAGACAGTCCGATGCCGAAGCGATCCATCAGTCTGGCTATTGCGCCTGTCGCGGTATCGTGGTTCGTGAGTATCGCGCCCATTGCATTCTCCCGGCTAGCGTGCCTGAATCTCGGCCATTGCGGCCGCCATTTTTTGCGGCGGGATGCCGGTCAATGAACCCGGTGGGTTCACCGCTTCGCCATGGCCGTCAAGAATCGCGCCCTCGATCGGACAGATGCTGGCACACTGTCCGTCCGCGTAATCGCCCTCGCATTCCGTGCATTTCCTGGCATCGATCATGAAATGCGGCTTCGCTTCGTAGATCGCTTTGCTCGGGCACAAGGGTTCGCACGCCCAACAGTTGACGCAGCTTTCGATGATGCTCAATGCCATATCTGTTCTCCTCTTATGCTCTGAGTTCTCGCGCTTCGGCTTGCGATTTCGGTTCATCGAGCTGGCCGTTCCTGGCCATATCCAGGTACACGGCCGCGACGGCTTCTTCGATCGGCTCCATCGCATGTTCGCCATTTGGCTGGATACCGGCTTCTTCCAGCATGCCCCAGGGTTCGAAACCGATCTTCGAACACAGCACGACCTCACAACCCTCCAGCGTGTGGACGATCTTCTCCAGCGTGGTTTCCGCATCGCCGCACGTGTCGCCACCAGAGCAGTAAAGTTCGACCTTGCGATGACTGACGAAGCGAACATCTGTCGCCGAAGCTTCGTAAATCAGGAACTCCGTTGCATGACCGAAGTGCTGGTTGATCACGCCACCACCCGCTGTGGCCACTGCCATCAGCACCGGACGCGTCTCCGTGGTGTTCATATTCTTCAGCGTAACGAGGGCTTCGTTGGACTGTTTGCGTCGGGCCTCGAGGTCTGCCTCGATGGCTTCGTGGACAGCCTTGCGCTTGACCATGGCGGCTTCATAGTCGATATCCATCATTTCGACCTTGTCCATGCTGAACTCTTCGCCACGGTCTTCACCGAGCAGACCCACCGCATCAGCACGACATTGCCGGCAGTGGCGCATCATATTCATGTCCCCGGCACATTCATCCTGCAGCGCCATTAACTCATCGTTGGTCGGACCGCGCTGTCCCATCACGCCATAGAAAGTGCCGTGCTCTGCTTCAGCGATCAATGGCATCACGTTGTGCAGGAAAGCACCTTTTTCTTTCACGATACGGCTCACTTCCTTGAGGTGCTCGTCGTTCACGCCGGGTATCATCACCGAGTTCACCTTGACCAGTACACCGCGTTCGACCAGCATTTCCAGCCCCTTCTGCTGCTGTTCGATCAGAATCTTTGCCCCCTTCCTGCCCTTTACACGCCGGTTGTTCCAGAACACCCAGGGGTAGATCTTGGCACCGACTTCGGGATCGACACAGTTGATCGTTATCGTGACGTGATCAATATTGTGCTGACAAAGCTCATCAACCACAGCGGGCAGCGCGAGTCCATTGGTGGAAACGCACAGCTTGATATCGGGCGCCTTCTCGGTCAGCTGGCGAAAGGTGTCAAAGGTACGTTCGGGATTGGCCAGCGGATCGCCCGGGCCCGCGATACCCAGCACGGACATTTGCGGGATCTCTGCTGCCACAGCCATGACTTTCTTCACCGCCTGGTCCGGATTCAACAACTCGGATACCACGCCTGGGCGCGATTCGTTTGCGCAATCATACTTGCGGTTACAGTAGTGGCACTGAATGTTGCATGCCGGCGCGACCGCCACATGCATGCGTGCGAAATGATGATGCGCTTCTTCAGAATAACAGGGATGATTGAAGACCTTCTGCCTGATTGCTTCAGGCAGGTGCGAGAGTTGATCATTCGTACTGCCACAGCCTCCCGAAGAGCAGCCGCCACCCGATGGTGTATTCTCACCCTGCCCGAGTACTTTGAGTTCAATCATGGTTTCCCCCCTGATCCTGTGCCGCATGGCACGCGCTTTTTTGCAGTTAAGATGGCTGATGCAAGTGGCGTGCCTAAAATGGGAAGAATGACTTAGTTGTTGAATTAACTAAAGTTGCTTACGGCTGCTCGCGCACAGCTGGTCTTGCAATGTCGTGAACACTACAAAGCTTGGAAATCCAGCTGTAGGCTATGCAACAGATAGGCAGACTTTGCCAGGCCGAATAGCACTTAAGTAAGCAAAAACGATTGCAGTCGCGTCATTGCGAGCAGCGACAGCGACGCGGCAATGTTACACAGCGCGCGTGCCAGAAGATTGCTTCGCTTTGCTCGCAATGACCGGGGTGTATTGACTCGCGATGACCGCATAACTTGAATATATCTCAAGGAAGTGTCATTTCTTGCTAACTGGGTTATGCGGAATGGCATGTGCTTAAGCCGATACGGGTTGCTTCTGTAGGAAATGGCGGCGGCAGGGAAGCCGCCGTCGAGCCTACACGGAGGTATTCACGGCGTTTTCCGGAAGAAGTAACCCGTGTCGGCGGGTCAATTGCCCGACGATAGCTGTTGAGTAAGTGCCATTCGGGTTAACCCGCATTTCTTAGCAGCAACGCGTAGTCCGGATTCCGCTTCGCTGCAGCCAGGCTACACGCTTATGAATTGATTCACGTCCGTAACTCTGAGCATATGAGCAGGCGCAGGACGGCGCCCACCTGGAGAGCAATGCGGGCTAAGACTGTACGCTACATTGACGGGGCTGACCTCGCAAATCGATCCACATCGGTGGCAAATATAGAATCAGTCAACAGTTTATCCACAATTTATCAAGAAAAGCCGGCCTCTAGGGGGATTGTGGACAATTTGTGGATAAAAAATGTTGAAAAGCTGTGCCTATCTTGTGGATAACTGCTTTTTCCTCGGGCAGGCGCAACAAGCGCCTCCAACATAGTTACGGTACAATTTCAGGTATCGATATTTTCAGCGGCCAATGCGTTTTGCTCAATGAAGTCTCGACGAGGCTCAACCTGGTCGCCCATCAAGGTGGTGAACACCTGATCGGCAGCGATCGCATCCTCAATACGCACTTGCAACATGCGCCGCGTGTCCGGATTCATTGTAGTCTCCCACAGCTGATCTGGATTCATTTCACCCAAGCCTTTGTAGCGCTGAATATTCTGGCCTTTGCTCGCCTGCTGCATC
>JARFQK010000132.1 GCA_029287815.1 Gammaproteobacteria bacterium | reverse complement strand
GCGCAAGCGCCATGCCGGCACCTCGATGCGTATGTGATGGTCGGAGAAGCCGCTGACGGTGACCTCGGCGACTTCGATCTGCGAGGTCATGCGTTCTTTCACATCCTCGGCATAGGCTTTCAGGGCGACCGGATCCCTGGGGCCGGTAATGGCAACCGAGATCACCGCATCGGTGCGGCCGATCTCCTCGACGACGGGGCGTTCGGTCTGGGTCGGGAAGTCATCGATCGCGTCCACCTCTGACTTGACGTCATCAAGGAAGCGGGTCATCGATGTACCCTCGCGTTTCACCGCGGTTGCGGTGCCGATACCCTCGCGCGCATCGCAGCGCATTTCATCGAGGTCGGTGATGCTTTCAAGCACATCCTCGATGCGACGACAGATCGCATCCTCGACTTCTTCGGCGGTCGCACCACGATAGACTACGCGGATTTCAACCTTGTCGTTTTCCAGCTCGGGAAATGTTGCACGCTGCAGGCTGGGCAGGGCGACCAGGCCAAGTATCATGATCGCAGCCATCAGCAGGTTGGCCGCGGTCTGGTGGCGTGCGAACCATGCGATCATGTATCGCTGCCCACTTCGCGTAGGGAGGCGTTAAGTGCTTCATCAAGCACGACATCAAGCAGCATACCATCCACAGCCGGCACAATGTCGGATACCACGACACGATCACCCAGCTCGATACCGTCTTCAATCACACTGATATCAAACTGCGAGAACATTATCTTGACCGGACGACGTCGCAGACGACTCTCTTCATCGACCACGAATACATTGCCGCCGCGTACGGATGAGCGGGGCACAATCATGCGCTGCATCGTTTGCTTCGCACTGATCACCACCTTGACGAACATGCCTTTCGACAACGGCGGTTTATAACCGGGAATGATCTTTTTGAAAGGCTCATCGACGGCAACGACGACCCCCATGGTGCGCGTTTCAGGATCAACGGTGTCGCTGAAGCGGACAAAATCCGCAACCCATTCTGCGACATGGTTGCCGAGGTCGAGCTGGACAATGGAATTGATTGCGATGATATCGGCGAATTCTTCGTTCAGGCGTGCGAATTCGATCTGGAAGCGTTCACGACCGATAAACAACCGCCGCAGTGAAGACATGGCCACCTGCGCCTTGACCTCTACCCGGTCGATATCATCGCCTTCGAACAGGCTCTGGCCGATCGGAACATACTGTTCCGCCTCGACCTTGAGGTTCGCGACACGCATGTCGAAGGGTGCGGTGATCACGGTATGTTCGAGATTGCGCTCGGCCTGCTCGATGCGCGCTTCAAACAGGGTGCGCTGCGCCGGTACGAGCGCGAGCGTGTTCTGATGATTCTGTACCGATGCCCGGTATGCGAGCATGGTGCGTTCAGTTTCATCGGCCAGGCTCTTTGAGGTGGTACCTTTTTTAACCAGCTTGCGGATACGCTCCAGTTCTTTCTGCGCCAGGGCAAGGTTGCGCTTTTCTATTTCCAGCGAGGCGCGGGCGTTGCTCTCCTTGCCATCGAGTTCCATCAGCTCGGCCTGGCTCTGCGCCAGTGCGATCTCGTAGTCGGTGGGGTCGATGCGCACTAGCTCGGTGCCCTGCTGCAGGATTTCGCCGTCGCGCAGCCTGGGATGGATATAGGTCACGCGCCCGGCGACCTGGCTGACCGCAGTCCACACGCGCGCCGGTTCAATGGGCCCGAAACCCTCGGCTTTGGGCCGCAGTTCTACCATCGGTACTTCGATCACGCGTACTGTTCGCTTCGGTTCGCCACGCTCGGCCTCGGCCGGTGGTTGCTTGCCTGCTGACATGAACATCAGGATGGCGATGCCGAGCGCGACAGGGGGGAGGATCAGCCACTTGCGGCTGCCGGCGAACCATTTCTGATTCATGAGTGACTCCAGAAGACCAGTTGTGTTGAATAATCCCGCGGGGATGCAGTCCTGCGATAGTATTGAATCTTAACCTGAATACCTGCGACTTACAGTAACATGGGATAAAACATCAGTAATGCCATGCAAATAATACAACAGCAAGCTGCATGGGAATGCCCGGAAATCGCGTTGATTGAGTCCAACCCGGAGTGGGTGTCCCGTTGTTTAGATATGACATCTGCGCTTACACCTGTGCGGGTAATTAGTGATCGCGATTGTATTCAGTAATTATTGACGTAAATCAAGAGCCATGCACAAATCATCACCGCTCTCATACTTCCGATCCCAGCTATCGAGGTTGCGAGTTCCGAATATCAGGCAATTTTGTTACCCGTATTCAGGTAATAGTTCATCTGCTTTTCCCACTCAGTCATAAAACCCTCGTACCATTTTTCGGTAAACCCTTCCATGAACTGCTCCCCGGCTGTTCCAAGAACTGTAATTTCATATGAGATTTGAGCTGTCGTTGAGCTGGCGGCATCGTCTGCGAGGGTTATTTCCAGTTTTGAGACAGTATGTCCCGGTGTGACCTTGTACATTTCCAGTGACCAGTTTGCAGTATCATATTTCGTGACAATCCAGATTGATGCCTCTGGTTCCAGCGGTGATTCTGCTGGCGTAATGAACATGCAATCCTGCTCACAGACGCCAGATTGGGAAATTACTAACTCGGGCATCCAGCCAGGAACCCATTTCGCTTCCATCACGGGGCATAGCAGGGGGAAAACGCTCTTCGGTGGGGCATTCAGTTGCTGTGAATAGGCATGCTTTCTACGATTCGGTTGCTTGATGTTCATAATGTATGCGATCTCATGTAGATAGATGCCACAGAATTATACTTTCGATATAGCTTACGCCAATGTCTTCTCGTCGCAATTAACCGCTAACAAATGAGTATGATTCGTCATTCAGCCTGATTTCCAGGATGTGATTTCAAATGTCACCGAAAGGAAAGTTGTGCTGTGAATGATAGTCAAGTGCTGAGCGCACAATATTAAAAGGCTGAATTCATTATTTAGCCTGTTTGAGACTTTGATGGTATTGAAATTAAACCAAGCGAGTCACTTGGTTTTCGCGCCGGATCATCTCTGGCAATTACACCAGATTTCACTGGTAATATAGGCCTTCGGTTTTCATTCCTTGATGAGCTTGAACGAGACGGAGAACTAGTCCAGGGAGCAGAC
>JARFQK010000128.1 GCA_029287815.1 Gammaproteobacteria bacterium | reverse complement strand
TGAATAATCGACCCGCCGACACGGGTTACTTCCTCCGGAAAACGCCATGAATACGTCCGTGTAGGCTCGACGGCGGCCTCCCTGCCGCCGACATTTCCTCCAGAAGCAACCCGTATCGGCTTAAGTAAGTACCATTAGGGTTAACGGCCGTCAACTCTTGTTGGCGAAAAAAATCCTGGTTGCGCCATGTTGGTTGACGCCGTGCCTGAAAAAAACCCCTCCGAAGAGGGCTCTGGCTATGACCATAAACGGGGTTATGGTGCCGGCGCCTGTAGCACGCTCGGATCGGTGACAACCAACGCAGCGCCATCGCTGGCGAAGAAATTGGCCGCTTGTGTCTGCAGTTCAGTCGTGACCGCCAGATTCGGGGTCGGGTCGAGCAACGAGCTGTGCGCTCCGCTGACGTACTTGGTCACCACTTTGAGATCGATGCCCGTGGTCGAATTGTTGAACTGGGTCAGACCCATCAATGCCAGCAAAGGCTCGGTGCCGGCCAGCGGCGCCGCAACTGTTCCCAAGGTGTCGTTGCTGTCGGGGACCGTGTTCGGCACGACCAGATCGGACGGATTCTCCGGCGTGCCGTCGCCGACGATCTCGAAAAACAGCACCCCTCGATTGGTGTTGCTGGAAACCGCACCCACTGCATGATTGCCCGGATCTGCAGAATCGATCACGGTCTGGGCCGCGCCAACGAAAGCTTCGTAGTCGGGCGTGCCTTTCTCGACACCGGCCACGGTCAACAGACCGGCTGCAATCTCGGGGCCATAGGTCGCCGAGCCGTCGAGTATCTTCGCGATGCCACTGCCGCCAAACGCGAGTGCCGCGTCGGTCACGCTGCTCTCCAGCGCGAGGAAGCCGGGCCCGACGATCGCGCCCATCGAGTGCGCGAGCAAATAGATTCGGTTGTCGTCGAACATGTTCGCGCCATCGGTGAGCGCGCCGCTTTCGATCGCGTGCACCAGTGTGAACAGATCTGAGATACTCTGGCGGAGATTATCGCGCCCGTTCAACAAATTGCTCAGATTTACATAATGACGACCCGAGGTGTCGATGATGCCATCCGGCACCTGCGCAATGATGGTTTCGTTCTGATCCTGGGTCACCAGGTCGAGATCGAAGGTGCGCTCGCCGTTGACGTTATCCCTGAACAATTGTGTGCCATCGCTCTCGTTGCCAGTAACACCGTGCATCGGCAGATCGATCGCGACCACAGCCAGGCAGGCACCGGCCATCGCATCGGCGATCGCGAGCATGTCAGCGCGGGTCCGGGTAAGGCCGTGCTGGAAGATCACGACCGGCCAGCCCGAGCCTGGCATGCCGCTGGCACAGGCACCAATCGCCTTGGGTATCGACACCAGCAGCGGAATGACCTCGGTCGACGTCGCAACTGGCGTCACATTGCCGACCAGGTATGACAGGTGGGTGTTACCCGGTCCCTGCCAATACGAGCCCAGCGCGGTCGGATCAACACTGGGGCTGCTCGAAGTATCCGAAGCCGTAAGGTAATAAGGCACCTCCAGCGCCCCGGCATGGATGTCCGCCGCACCCAGCGGTGAGTCGGCAACCGGGATTGGCAGGAAGCCGGTCACGAACGGGGTAAATGAGTTTTCACGGTTCTGGCTACGCGTCGCAGCCAACACATCGGTGATCGACTGCGTGCTGAAGGTCCAGTGCAGAATCACATCCGTGGATTCGAGCTCGGTATCGGCTGCGACCAGCGCGTCCTCGGATGGATTCACGACGCTGCGCACAGCATCCAGCGTAGCTGCTGTAGAGTATGCCTCATCGATCTCGGCCTGAGTGGCGTCGGCAGCCGGTCGCAACGAATCCGCCAGAATATCATCGACAGAGATCGGCGTTGACGGCGGCGACACGATCAGCGGGTCCGAGCCGCGTGTCAGCAAGTAGGAAGCCGAGGCACCCACCGGATTGCCGTCACTGCCCAGCAGCGCATTCGTGATCAGCACGGCGTAGCCGGTTCTGGGCTCCAGCGGCCTCAACGGCACGATGACCAGCGTGGAGCCGGTGGGGTCGACGGTGGATACGGTCGCGGCGTAATCCACGCCGAACGTCAGCTTGGTGATGCTGGCCGGGTCGATCGGCGTGCCGGGCCCGGCGAGAAACGCGACCTCGTAGAGCCGCACCGACGTGCCGGATATCGATGCCGGATCAAGCGCCGCTGAGAAACCGGTGCTGATTGGTGCCTGCGTCGAAAACCCATCGAGACCGTTGATCGCGACCTGCGGATCGGCCAAATTCGTTTCGTCAGCAACCGGTATATTGATGGTGCCGTCGGTCGTGCCCTGGAACAGCAAATCATTAGGAAACGGGAGTATACTCTCAGCCAGATCGTAGTCGCTGATTGCGCCTGCAGGTACGATGGAATCCTGCAAAGTGGTCGGCTTGTCGGTATCGCAGGCCGACAGCAGCATGGCCGCCAGCGCGGCCGCGAGCAGCGGCAGGATTCTGTATCGCGAGTACATTGTGTGTTCTTCTCCTGAGCTATTTGTCTTCAAAACGGCTCTCTGTGCATGCTACGCTGCCTGGTAAGCGATGCGGGCTAATAGTTCCAGCGCAGGCCGGCGCTGACAATGTCGACCGAAGACTCGTAGGTCCCATTGAGGGTCGCCGGCAGGCAACAGGTGGTGCTTTCGAGCGTATTGTTGATCGGCGTATCATCGACGAACAGATGCGAGTAGCCCGCGTCGATGATGAAACTCGGGTTGATCACGTAGGTTGCGCCCAACGACAGCCAGGTGCGGCTGTTGCCCGGAATTCGCGGCGTACGCAGTTCAGCGCTCGGGATCGGCGTCTCATCATAGGCCAGTCCACCGCGCAGGGTCCACGCGTCGTTCAACGTGTAGTCCGCCCCGACCGAATAGCGGAAAGTATCGTTCCACTTTTCCGGGGTCACCGAATCCGGCTGGTTCGGATTATCGAATTTGATGCGGAGCTCCTGGAACGAACTCCAGCCGGTCCAGGTGATGTCAGCCAGCCACAACCACTTGTTGCTGTCATGGGCGAGGCTGACCGAGAAGGTTTGCGGCAGCGTGACCTCGGCTCTGAGCCCGGTATCGATGAAAACGCCGGCCGACGGCGCAAACGAGGCCGAGGCCGGCACCGTAAAGTTGGCGTCACCCTGCACCTTGATCTTGGTTTCCGAACGCCAGGCCACGCCCAGGCGCGTGGCTGGGGTGATGTCGTACATCAGCCCGAGATTGATACCCCAGGCCAGGTCATCGAAATTATCCGCGGTCAGATCGGCGAAGCCATCGTTTTGCTGGGGCAGATTACCGGAGGCCGTGCAGCTCGACGGTGTCGCGAATCCGTAACAGAGCGCGCCGAAATCCACAGCTTGTGTCAGGGTCACATCTGCCAGAATCAGGCTGACACCACCGCCGACCGAGAATTTCTCGTTGACCTGGTACGCGATGCTCGGATTGATGTTGATGGTCCTCAAGTCAGACTCGACCGCGTGATAACGACCTTTCCAGGTATCATCATAGAGCGTCTTGAGCCCGAATGGTGAATTGACGCCCAGTCCGAACATCATGTCATCGCGAAGCGCGGTGACCCAGTAAAAGTTGGCGACGAAGGCATCGACACCGCCGTCATCATCCGGGCCGGTCAATGGCGCGCCACTGGCATCGACTGAATTGCCATTGGTGAACGACGACTTCGGTGATATCAAATGCCCGGCAACAACGATCTGTCTGTTCTGCAGTTTCATCATGCCTGCCGGATTGAACCAGACCGTTGAGGCATCTTCTGCATATGCGGCAGCACCGGCGAAAGCGTTACCCTGGCCGCTGGCACCGTTTTCGATCAATGCGTAACCGGATGACTGGACCTGGGGGGAAAAAGCCGTGGCACAAGTCGCAAACATCAGGGATGATAATCTTATTATTATTGCTCTTTTCATGCACGCTCCCTTTTTTTTCGCGATCATACACACAAGTCTGAATATCACAAAACCCTTATTTAGCGCGTCGATCGCTGTTCATTCAAGGTAACACCCTGGGTTTACCATGCTCATCAATGGCCACGTATACCAGCGCGGCTTCGGTCACCTTCACGCACTCGGTCACGCCTTGACGCATGCGCTCGGCATAAACCTCGACCTTGACCTTGATCGATGTCTTGCCGGTGGAAACGACCTCGGCATAGCAACTCACCAGATCACCAATGTAGACCGGCTTCTTGAATTCAAACGAATCGACTGCGCGGGTCACGACTGCTCCTTTCGCGCGCATCAAGGCGGGCACACTGCCCGCAATGTCTACATGCGACATGATCCAGCCACCGAAGATGGTGCCGCCCATATTGGCATCGCGTGGTCTGGCCGGCACGCGTAACACCGGCATCCGGTCTTTGGGTAAAACGCTCTCGCTCATTCAGGTGCTCCCGATAGACTCTCTTGTCGCCCAATGTTACTTCCTTGAGCATGATAAGGATTTCTGCCGTCATTGCACAAGACGAAGGGAACTTTCTAAGATAAGATCCGCCGTCATTGCGAGGGACGAAGCAATCTTTCCAGGACAAGATTCGGCGTCATTGCGAGGAACGAAACAGTCTTTCCAAGACAAGATCCGCCGTCATTGCGAGGAACGAAGCAATCTCTCTACGATGGCGCAAGGCTGCAAGAGATCGCCGCGCTAGCGCTCGCGATGACGCAGTTTTTTGTTGTTGGTGGTTCACCCGTATTGCTCACCAGGATCACGGGAGCCGACGCCGGATTCGTGTTCCTGAGCGGGCTAGCCCCCATTTCTCACCAGGCGGCGTAGAGTACTGATAAGGCATTGGCTCTTTTGAGAAAACTCACCTGACCGAAAATACAGCGTGTTTTTCAAGCATGCCTATCACGCATGGTGAGAAATGCCGATCGAGAAAACGCCCGTTTCTTGTAGACTATCGATGTTCTCAAACTGGACGCGATGAATCGCAGCCATGTAACGATGTTAGCCAATTCGGAAAAGACCTAACTTGAAGACCCGATCGCACAAAGCAGATTTCATCGGCGGTGCCGGCCACGCGCTCGATGCCAGGCTGGAAACACCTGTCGATAAGCCGCTTGCCTACGCGATTGCCAGCCACTGCTTCACCTGCAGCAAGGACACGATAACGATCTACCGGATCAGTCGATACCTGGCCGCAAAAGGTATCGCGGTACTCCGGTTCGATTTCACCGGCTTGGGCAACAGCGCCGGGGATTTCGCAAAATCAGGTTTCACGACAGATGTTGCTGATATTCGCGCTGCGGCCGATTTTCTCATCGAAAACCACGCCGCACCCACATTGTTGATTGGTCACAGTCTCGGCGGCACTGCGATGCTCGAAGCCGCGATGGCG
>JARFQK010000026.1 GCA_029287815.1 Gammaproteobacteria bacterium | reverse complement strand
CAGAATACCGGTACCAGGTACAGGCGCAACGCCAGAGGGGCGAGAAAATCGATTGCGCGCGTAGCATTCAATAAAAATTGTGCTCTGCAGCCCAATGACACGAGTTTTTCCATGGACCCTCTCCTCGGGAAAATGCCCCTTAATGGGAATAGCACTTACCTAACAGCTATCGTTGAATAATCGACCCGCCGACACGGGTTACTTCCTCCGGAAAACGCCATGAATACGTCCGTGTAGGCTCGACGGCGGCCTCCCTGCCGCCGACATTTCCTCCAGAAGCAACCCGTATCGGCTTAAGTGTAGGTACCATTACCCTTAATGGGTGGACTCGCCAGCTTGGCCCGAGTTCAGTGTTAACAGCCTGTCGATTAGTGTCTACAAAGCGAAGAACCGGTCGGGCCAGCCGTGTTTCATTGTTCACTTGGGCCCGATGAGGCAGCGTAGGGTGCGCCATGCGCAACCTGCAAAAAAACCCCGGCGATGCCGGGGTCTTTGAGCAATTCGGGTGTTCAGCCGTTAAGTGCCACCACCACATTTACCTTCGCCACACTTACCTTCCTTGCCTTTGTCGCCGCCGCACTTACCTTCGCCGCATTTGCCTTCCATGCCTTTGTCGCCGCCGCATTTACCCTCGCCGCACTTACCTTCCATGCCTTTGTCGCCGCCGCACTTACCTTCACCGCATTTGCCTTCTGCGAGCTGCATGTAGCCGCCTGACAGATTCTGCATGCCAAACGGGTTGGTGTCGGCACTGGCGACTGGCGAAGCCGAAAGCGCTGCGGCGAAGGTCGCACCCATGGCGATTGCGAGTGGTTTTTTGAAGGATTTTTCAGACATACGTGTTCTCCGTTGATAAAAGTCTCCCCCTAATAATGGGGTAACCGAGTCTATAGGTGACAACCTAAATGACAATCATTTACATTTGAAGTTCAGATGCTCAATCTGTATTGACAAGATTTTTCAAACAGGCCAAATAGGCCGCTTCATCGGGGGCCGCGTTATCGCGCTGGGCTTGCCAGATGACCTGTGCCAGGCATTCCATCATGCTGTGTTCGGCATCGTGGTTAGAATCCTTCAGGCTCACCAATTGCTGATAGATTTTCCGGATGCCCTCCGGGCGGTTGGTGGATATCTGCTCGATCAGCGCGATGTGCATGCTCATGTGCAGGTAAGGGTTGGATTCACCCCGAGCCGGGTCGAAGTCTTTGTCGAGCGAAGCGCGATTCTGAAGCAGTTCGTGGTATTCGGGATGCTGATCGATCACGCTTACAATCATCTGTTGCAAAGGCTCCAGCGCCTGCCCCTGGCGTTTCAGCGTCCAGGCATCCCGGAAGAATTTGCGCATTTCGGCACGGTCGTTACTGAACATCAGTGGGTTTTGTATTTGTATTCACAAAGGTCCTCGATCACACAGGATCCACATCGCGGCTTTCGCGCGACACAGGTGTAGCGGCCGTGCAGGATCAACCAGTGGTGTGCATTCCGCCTGAATTCCGCGGGTACAAACTTTAGCAGTTTTTTCTCGACTTCCAGTACCGTTTTACCTGGCGCGATACCGGTGCGGTTCGACACTCTAAAGATATGCGTATCGACCGCGATGGTCTCATGGCCGAAGGCGGTGTTGCGGACCACGTTAGCAGTCTTGCGACCGACACCTGGCAGGGCTTCCAACTGTTGCTGTTGCTCGGGAACCTGGCTGTCGTGCTGCTCGGTCAGGACCTGACAGGTCTTGATGATGTTCTTCGCTTTGCTGTTGAACAGGCCAATCGTTTTGATGTATCCCCTCAACGCGTCTTCGCCGAGTGCGAGCATCGCCTCCGGGGTGTCCGCCACCGCGAACAGCTTCGCGGTGGCTTTGTTCACCCCGACGTCGGTGGCCTGGGCTGACAGCATCACCGCGATCAGCAGCTCGAATGGAGTCGAATAGACCAGTTCGGTGGCCGGTTCTGGATTCTCTCGCTGCAGGCGCGAAAAGATTTCATGACGTTTCGCTTTGTTCATTAAATCGTTCTCTCGCAAAGGCGCAAGGATCGCAAACAATCGATGATCTACTTAAAACGAGAACCCAGCATCAATAACTCTACGTCCTTGGCGCCATGGCAAGATTCAATATCTTTCACGTCCATGGGTGCGCCGTGCGCACCATTTGTCAACAGCAAGGCAAGCTTTAAGGTGCGTACGGTGGACCCTGCGAGTTGCCTTTTCAACTGGCTCCTGACCCAATGGGAGACTCACCGACAAGCGCAGGTTTGGGTGAGGCGAGGCGTTTGTCCAGGTGATTTTTTGCCGCGATCAACAGGCCCAGGCCGATAAACGCGCCCGGGGGCAACACAGCCAGTAGGAAACCGGGATAATCGTCACCCAGTGTCAACGTGATCGCTTTAGCGCCCTCGCCGAAGATCAGGTGCGCGTTGGCGAACAATGTGCCGGCACCGATGATTTCGCGCAGACTGCCGAGTGTGACCAGAACCAGCAGAAATCCGGAACCCATCATGAAGCCATCGAGCGCCGAGTCGAGGACGCTGTTTTTGGACGCGAAGGCCTCGGCGCGCGCGATTATCGAGCAGTTGGTCACGATCAATGGGATGAAAATGCCCAGAATCAGGAACAGCTCGTGGAACCAGGCGTTCATCGCCAGTTCGATCGTGGTTACGATCGAGGCGATGATCAGCACGAACACCGGAATTCTGACTTCCGGCCTGATCCAGTGACGGATCGTCGACACGGCAGTATTGGATACCACCAGGGTCAGCAAGGTTGCCAGGCCGAGCCCGAGGCCGTTGATGAAGGTGCCGGTAACCGCGAGCAGCGGGCACAGGCCGAGCAGCTGCACCAAGGCAACGTTGTTGCCCCAAAGGCCCTCTTTAACTATTTTGACCTGTTCTGCCGCCATCTGCGTTTTCGTTGAATAAGCGTTTGCGATGCGTGTCAAAGTATAACAGAGCCGAGTGGACCGCATTGACCACGGCTCGCGGGGTTATTGTTGCGCCGGTGAACTGATCGAATGCCCCGCCGTCACGCTTGACTTTCCACTGCTTCGAAGTCGGCATCTGCAATGATTTACCATCGAAGCCTTTGATCCAGTCCGAACGTTGCGATTCGATCGCATCACCGAGGCCGGGTGTTTCGCGGTGTTTTATCACGCGGACTCCGGCCACGGTACCATCATAGTAGACACCGACGAGTAATTTGATCGGCCCGCTGTAACCGTTCGGTGCGATCGGTGACAGGACTGCGGCCACCGGTTTGCCGTTTTTGTAAGCAATATACGCTTTGGTCGGTTCGTCGGTGCCGAGCAATGAATCCTGCTCGAGCGTGATCGGATCGCCTAGCAATTCATTGTCGTACTCCGAGGGGGCCAGGATCGTGTTCAGCTTGCGAAGCATCGCCAGTTGTTCGTTGCGCTCGATCCTTTCGTAGGTATTTTCGTACGTTAGACCGACGATTCCAGAGCCGATGATTGCAAAAACCATCAGCAGCAACGCCGTGGTCAATACCTGTTTGTGCGCCTTCACTTGCTGCCGCCTGTTTCACCGTAAGTGCGGGGCTGGGTATAATGATCCAGCAGCGGCACGGCCATGTTCATCAGCAATACTGCGAATGCGATGCCATCCGGGTAGCCACCCCAGGTTCGGATCACGTAGGTTATTGCAGCGATACCTGCTGCGTAAATAATCCTGCCTTTGGGCGTCGTGCTGGCCGAGACCGGATCGGTGATGATGAAAAAGGCCGCGAGCATCGTGCCGCCACTGAAGCAATGAAATAACGCCGAGGGGTAGCTCGAGTAGTCGATCACGGCGAACAGGTTCGCGATCACTATCAGACTGATCAGAAATGACAACGGCAGGCGTATGTCGACCACGCGCTGGCGGATCAACCAGATGCCGCCGAGCAGGTACAGGCCATTGATCCATTCCCAACCGACACCGGACACAAACGTGTAAATCTGCCCGTGAACCGAATGCGCCTCGATATACGCCTTGTCATAGGCGAGGCCAATCTGAGTCTTGAAAGTGTCCATCGGTGTGGCCATGGTTATCGCATCGATGTCCAAGTCAGCGGCAGCGCCGCTGCCGAAAACCAGTGATACGGTATCGATGAAATCGGGCCAGCCTTCGCCGACACCCGTTGGCGGTGTCCACAAGGTCATCTCGCGCGGGAACGAGATCATCACCACGACGTAGCCGACCATGGCCGGATTGAACGGATTGAAGCCCAGGCCGCCATAAAGGTGCTTCGCCACAACGATCGCAAACAGGCTCGCGATCGTGGTCAACCACCATGGTGCCAGCGGTGGCAAGGCCAACGCCAGCAGGCACGCCGTTACCAGCGCGCTGCCGTCGCTGAGGGCGGGCCTGACCGGGCGCCGCCGCAGTTTGAGCATCGCCGCCTCACTGATCAGGCAGACGCCGATCGCGATCACCAGATTGAACAGCACGCCCCAGCCGAAGAACCAGAACATCGCCAGCGCGCCAGGTATCAGCGCATAGACGACTTTGAGCATCATCGACTGCACACTGCTGTCGGTCGTCAGGTAGGGCGAGTCCGCTTTGCTGAACAACATCGCGCTTATTTGCCTTGCTGCTTCATTTTCTTGCGGCGCGCATCGGCCTCCCTGATCTTTTGCTGCTGTTCCGGTGTCAGGTTCTCGGTGTTCTTCGCCTCAACGTTCTGTTTCGATTTCTTTTCGTTGACGCGAGCCAGCGCTGAGGCGATCAGCGCTTTTTTTCTGTCCATCTCGGTTTCACGCGCAGGCTTGTTTTTCGCCAGCGCGTCGCGCTTTTTCTTCAGCCGCGCCTCACGCTCCTTTTTCTGTCGTTCCAGACGTTCCAGTCTGCGTTCGTGCCGTTCACGAGCGATGTCTGATTTCTTGCGTTCCCGTTCCTGTTCCCAGATCTCGGATTTGGCATGGCGGTAATATTGCACCAGCGGTATCCGGCTCGGACAGACATAGGCGCAGCAACCGCATTCGATACAATCGAACAGATGGTATTCGAGCGCGCGATCGTAGTGTTTGCTGCTCGAATACCAGTACAGTTGTTGCGGGAGCAGATTGGCCGGGCACACCTCGACGCATTTGCCGCAACGGATGCAGGGCATGTGTTGCTCGCTGGTTGGCAGTGTGATGTCGATGCCGGCGCTGACCAGCAGGCAGTTGCTGTTTTTGATCACCGGCAGCTGGTCGTCATCCAGGGTCAGACCCATCATTGGCCCACCCATGATCAGTGCCTTGGCGTCGGGTTCGTAGCCGCCGCAGTACTCGATACACTCATGGATCGGTGTGCCGATATCGACCTCAAGGTTTTTCGGTGCGTGCACACCGCGACCGGTCACGGTGACAATGCGCGTGATCAATGGCTCGGCTTCGAACACGGCCTTGTAGATCGCATAGGCGGTACCAACGTTGTGGCACAGCACATTGATATCCGAAGGCAGCCCATTGACCGGCACTTCGTTGCCGGTAATCACCTGGATCAACTGGCGTTCACCACCGCTCGGGTAGATCGTCGGCACCTTCTGAACCTCGAGATTATCGCTGCCAGAGGCCTCCACCGCATGTGTGATCGCCGCGATTGCTTCCGGCTTGTTGTCTTCTATCGCGATGATGCATGATCTCGCTTTAATGATATGAGCGATCACCTGGGCACCCGTGATGATCTCTTCTGCGCGCTCGCGCATCAGCATGTCGTCGCAACTGATATACGGCTCGCACTCGACGCCATTCAGGATCAGGGTTTCAATGCCGACTTCGGTTAGTTTTACAGCAGATGGAAACGATGCGCCGCCGAGTCCTACGATACCGGCGTCACGAATAAGCGTGCGCAGGTCGTGCGCGGACAGCTCACGATAGCCATCACCGACCGGTTTGCGTTCGGCCCATTCCTCCCGGAAATCATTCTCGATCACAACACAGGTGCCGGCGACACCGGAGGGGTGCGGAAAGTGATGCGCTGCTATCTCCACGACCTGACCCGATACCGGTGAATGCACCGCTGCGCTGATCAACCCGTGGGGCTTCGCCAGAATCTGGCCTTTGAGGACGCGATCCCCGGCATTCACGACAACTTCCGGCTCGGCGCCCTTGTGCTGGGTCAGTGGTATCGTATAACGCTGGCTCGCAGGCATCCGGCTGATCGGCGTTCGCGTGGACATCGACTTATGCCCGGGCAGCTTGATGCCGCCGTGAAAATGTCCGACGTGCTCTTCCGATTTCAGAACGCTCGAATGATCGTTTGCACGCATGTCAACCAGCCCTCGGCGCGGCGAAGCCACCCTGCGGTTCGTGCCACTTCCAGGTCGTCAGGGTCGGTGCGAGGACCTTGACATGAATGCAGTCAACCGGGCAGGGCGGAATACACAGGTCGCAGCCGGTGCATTCGCTTTCGATCACCGTGTGCATATGCTTGGCAGCGCCGAGTATCGCATCGACCGGGCAAGCCTGTATGCACAAAGTACAGCCAATGCAGGTCTCCTCATCGATGTAGACGACGGTCTTGCGTTCCTTTTCGACGCCATGTTCGGCGCTCAACGGTTTCGCCTCGACATCGAGCAAATCTGACAGCTCGATGATCACCGTTTCACCGCCGGGCGGGCACTGATTGATATCGGCTTCGCCTTTGGCGATAGCTTCCGCATAGGGCCGGCAGCCCGCATACCCGCACTGGCCGCATTGCGTCTGGGGTAAGATTGCATCGATCTGATCGACCACCGGATCACCTTCGACACGAAAACGTATCGCCGAGTATCCCAGCAGCAGACCAAAAAGCGCTGCAATTATCGCCAGTGTGATTATGACAACGATCATCAGCCCTAATCTGCGCCTACACCTTGATCAAACCTGCAAAACCCATGAACGCCAGCGACATGATGCCGGCAGTGATTAGCGCGATCGATGTGCCCTGAAAGACTTCGGGCACATCCGCCGCTGCGAGGCGCTCGCGCATGGCCGAAAACAGCACCAGGACCAGCGAGAAACCCACCGAAGCGCCGAAACCATAGAACAGCGACTGGATGAAATTGTTATGTTCCTTCACATTCAGCAGCGCGACGCCGAGAACCGCGCAGTTCGTCGTGATCAGCGGCAGGAAGATGCCGAGCACGTTGTACAGCAGCGGGCTGGTCTTGTGCACAACCATCTCGGTGAACTGCACCACGACCGCGATGACCAGAATGAACATGATCGTGCGCATGTACTCGATACCCAGCGGGGTCAGGATATACTGGTTTACCAGGTAGCTGAACACCGAGGACAGCGTCAACACAAAGGTCGTCGCCAGCGCCATACCCATGGCGGTCTCGAGCTTGCGCGAAACGCCCATGAACGGGCAAAGGCCGAGGAACTTCACCAGCACAAAGTTATTCACCAGGATGGTGCTGAGCAGTATCAGAGCGTATTCGATCATTGCAGCCGGAGCGGGTTCAAATACTCTTAGTGTAACAAAATTAGCGATTAATAATATGCCACTATTACAGTGGCCTTGCTCGGCCTGATCATCAGCTTGCGCCGCATCCGGACTCAGTAGGCCCGGCTGATAATCAGTCCGGCCCAGACCGGGTAATGCGCGTTCGGTCCGTTGAACTCTTTGCTGGACGCTCGGTAAAACAGACTGCCTCTGATATTGTCGGCGAACTCCCAGGTTGCGCCCAGCCAGATTTGGCCAAGTAGCTTTTCGAGCTGATCGTTGCTGATTGTGACAATACTTTCACGAAATTGTCCCTGGAATAACGCGCTGTAGAAGCGGTATTTGATTCCAGCGCCAGCCCACAGATACAGTTCACGTCGGCCCGAGGATTCGCGGGCCGAGACCGGCGCGCCCAGCTGAATATACTCGGCGTGCTGCGGGTTGAAACTCCACCAGGGCGTGTCAATTCGGCCCCAGCGCCAGCTCAGGCTGGCATTGACGTCGGTGCTGAAACCGGCATTGGCTTCGTAAACGGTCTTGAATTGATGTCGTCGCGCTGCGCTAGCCGAGTCGATATGATTACGCTGGTTTGACAGCGTGTACATCAGCGTCGGCTCACCACCGGCCGATATCTGGTTGTCCCAGCCATTGGCGACATCGGAATCGGTCAGCGCATGAATCAGCCGTTGGATATCCTCGGCGGCCCGCAGACCCAAGAAGCCAAAGGTCAGCGTCGACATCCAGGCCTGGTCGCTCGCCGGCAACACGGTCAGTTCAGTGTTGGATAAGTAGAACAGGCTGCCGTACGGACGGTCATCAAAGATCGGTGCCGGGTCGGTGATATCTTCCGGCGTGAACAGCATCGCGCCGTACTGCAGGCTGTGCAGCTGAAAGTATGACTGATCATCATAGAGTCTGCTGACCCGCAGCAAATCATCCAGCCAGTTGCGCACACCTTCCAGTGATATCAGATAGTCCTGCGCGCGTCGGCCCGATAAGGTCAGCGCGATACCACCGGTGTAGTCGCGGTCGGATTCGGCGAGGATGTCGTTGTCGAGATTGAGGCGCCAGCCGGTGTTGTATCTCTCTTCGAGCGCGTATGCAGCACGACTGATCAGGATCAGCGCGAGCAACAGCAGAAATTCGAAACGGCGCAGCAGTCTGACAAACATTAAGGCAGTGTAGGCGAACTCAGTGTGGATGTCATACGCTAACGAACGCCATTCCAGTTTGGCCTCTGCTTTCGCAATCATTCGCCATTACGAGCCACGATAGCGACGCGGCAATCTCTCACAGGCACTCAGCCCGCGTATTCTGAGCCGGGTCATTGCGGGGAGCGGCAGCGACGCGGCAATCGCGAACAGGCGCTCATGCCGCGTATCCTACGCACCGTTGACCTGAAGCGGTTTGCCGCAAGCTAGAAAACCGCCTGAAAACTGGCGCCGCCGCCATCGCTGGGGTCGTTGGCAAGGTCATCGAGGTTGAAGCTGAAGTGCAACACCAACGCGCTGGCGCCGTCTGCAGAGCGGTATTCCCAACTGGTGCGCAGAGCGGCCTCGGTGGTTTTTTCTTCTTCGTCGGTTGTGCCGGTGCTCAGCAGATCCGTGATCTCGTTGACACGCGCAACGTGGAGCCCGAGATCCCATGCCATGTGGTCGTTGTAGCGGTGATACACGCTGCTGTATGCCTGCAGGCTTTCCAGCCGGTAATCGCGGCTCACGTTGCTGTCGAGCCGATCGACCAGGTGCTCGTGGATTTGGTCGTAGATGACGCCAGTGCTGATCTCATATTCACCAAAGAGGCCTTTGACGCAGTAAAAATCATAGGATGCATAGCTGATGGCCTGGGTCTGGTCCTGGCCGGTCTGGCTGAGGACCTTGTCGGATTCGAATCCGCGCAGGGTGGTGCCGATGATCGTGTCCTTGTCGAGGTTGTAATCGAACAGCAGCCAGCCCTGGTCGCCTTCCTCGTTGTAGGTGCCGTTGACATCGGGCGACACCATTTCCAGCGGTGTGTTGCGTTGCAGTTTGAAGCGCATTTTGTACCTTTCTTCCTGCTGATATGCACCTTCCACTTCGTACGAATCGGAACTTTGGGTCTGGCGAGTGTCGTCGAACTGGTTCTTGTCGTTGTACATCGCATCGAGCTGCAGGTAGCCAAGGCGGATATACTCCCACGGCCGTTGACCATAGGTGATCGCCAGGCCGACATCATTGTCCCGCTTGTCGTAGGCAATGCGTCCCTGTACCCCGATGCCAAGATTCCCGCCCCAGGGCATCAGCTGCACTTCGAAGCGTGGCGGCGGAAAGGGGTCGCGGTTGAAGAAAACCTCTTGCTCGATGTCCATGCGCACGTTGACATACTTCGAGAGTTCATGTTGGAACTTGAGTTCGGTTTCGTACCAGAAGGTGTCGCCATCGAGGCTGGCCACGGCGATGCGCCAGCCGTTCAGGCTGTCGTACCAGGCGTAGTCCTGCGATTTGCGAAACCGCTGCGCGCGTATGTCGATAAAGTTTTCGGCGTTGAGGTCAACGCTTTCGATGAAGATATCATCACTGAACGCGTAAGCCGGACCCCGAACGGTGACTGCGATTAGCGTGGCGGACAGCAGACTGTGAAAAAGCGGGCGCATCATCCGGATACTTATTCGTAACATATAGAGTTTAGTGCTTGATGATGATCGTCCTATGACCTTGATCAGGAAGCATGCCGTTTTCTTCGGCGGCAGTGAGTTCGGCGGTCTTTGCCGGATCGGGACAAGTGACCTCAAAGGGCGTATTATCTCATGTCTGTCCAATATTTGATCGTCTAAACCATGGCAGAAATTCTGGCTTTCAAAACGAAAAAGCCGTCGGAAAAGCACAAGGGCAAAACGCTGTGCAAAAACGGGTTTCACAAGTGGGAAATTGTCAGGGAGAAGCAGTTCGATGTGAAGCAGGGCAGGCTGGTCAGCCTTTTCCGTTGTAGACGATGCGGCAAGGAGAAAGTGAGCGCCACCTGAATCTGTTGGCTGCTGCTTTCTGGAGGCCGATGCGGACACAAAAACCCTATCCTGGGGCTCTTGTCGGACTGCAATACCTTGAGGGTGCTGAGCTGCTCGTCGCTGACGGTCTTGCCGATCTCAATTCTACACCCCGGATTTTCGGTGACGAATTCATTTGCGGCTGATGACTGGCCTTGCTTGGCCTTATATCTGGTGTCAAAGCAAAAACAACCCCGCCAAGCTGCATAGATTTTTCTCTGGCCCGAATAGCACGTACTCAGGCCTACGGACGCGAAGACTAGCCTGAACCGTGATAGGCATGCTTGAAAAACACACTGTATTTTGATCATCAGGATTTTCTCCAAAGAGACCAATGCCTTATCAGGATATAGCGCCGCCTGGTGAGAAATGCGGGCTAGGATCTTTCCCGATCTTGGCGAACCGTTTAATGCCGCGATTGATATTATTGATGCAATTAAATCCAACCCGAAAGCATGGAAAAATTCGAGATGTTTCCAGCCCTTTATGTGCGTGTCAGGTTGGGATATATCAAAGAGGCATGCAATAATCCCGAAGTATCCAAGACTCGGCTGACCAATCTTCTAAAAAAGCGGGGTAGGGAAAAATGTTTGGGAACTCGAATGACAATGGACGATTATCGCAACTATGAAAATCGAATCAGCGTATAACAAACGCGTGCAGTCCGGCGCGGCGTTATGTGCCGAGAATTTTTGACGAACATTTAAAGATAGCAAAGACCAATGACGTGGAGTAATTATGGATCCTGAGAGAATAATGATTGGAATCTCAAAAGAAATTGATGCAACCTTGAAAGCAATGGGAAACGCTAAAACTCCAGAGGAAAGACTGACACACAGTGAAACAGTAAAAAACTTATGCCAGTCACTCGGGGTGTTTCTTAATTTAATAAGTGATATGGAGCCATATGATGACGGCGAGCCAATCCCATTCTAAAAAAAAGCCATGACAAGGCGCTTGTTCGGAGCTGCGCAAAAAGCGCTTCGCCGGCACAGCTTGGTCGTTAGCTGAAAAAGCAGACAAAAATGAAATTAAGGAAACTCTGATTAATTCAGAGTTTCCTTTATAAAATCGCACTAGATCTATTTGGAATAAACAAGTCAACCCCGGCGAATATTAGAGAGGCAGCACTCTGCTCTCTTGAGAAGATTGGTCCCACCACGCTGCGGAGTCGAGTCAAGATTCTTAGCGAGCTGGATGTATCTGACGAGATTGTGAATATTCGAGCGCCAATGCTGTATATTTACCCGGGGCAGGATAGAATCCTTTCCGAGTCTTCAGTGCGGAAACAA
>JARFQK010000021.1 GCA_029287815.1 Gammaproteobacteria bacterium | reverse complement strand
AT
Organism: Gammaproteobacteria bacterium; assembly: GCA_029287815.1. Lineage (GTDB taxonomy): Bacteria > Pseudomonadota > Gammaproteobacteria > SZUA-229 > SZUA-229 > JABDQW01. The sequence goes on along the minus strand of JARFQK010000021.1, from coordinate 21,684 downwards.
AGCGAGCAGTTTCTGCCGATGCTGGAACGGCACATTGACCACTTCGGGGTGGCACCTCGCCAGATGGCAGCAGATGGCGGCTATGCCAGTATGGATAACCTACAGGAAGCCAAGACCTTACAGGTCAAGGATGTGGTGTTCCACAAGAAGCGGGGGCTGAAGGTAGAGGCGATGGCGAAAAGCCCTTGGGTCTACCGTAAGTTGAGGGACTTTCGGGCAGGAATCGAAGCCGGTATCTCCTGCCTGAAGCGCGCCTATGGGTTGGCGCGATGCACCTGGAAAGGACTGGCGCATTTCCATGCTTATGTTTGGTCATCGGTTGTTGCCCACAATCTGGCCTTGTTCGGTCGTCTAAAACCGACATAGCAGTTTGTTGCTACTGTCATGGCAGGCCATGGGGTGTGCCCCAGGATGTGGTGTGCCTGGGGCAGAGCAAAATTTGATGGTTATTGAAATAATGGTGGTGGGTGGCTGTTATGGTTCGCACATTATGGGGGCAAGCCAGTATGTTCGTGTCCCTCTAATTATCCTGCCTGCTTCAAAAATGGCTGTTTCTGACCGGACACTAATTGTAAAGAACAAGGAGATTTACCTGGATTTCTTACTGATTAACAGCTCAATGCGTTTTGAAATTTGCTCGCGTCGTCGTTTGCGCGATATTTCTGGAAACATTGGTGATTCCAAGCTGTGATAGCAAGTAAATAGCATTGTTCGCATCTCCAGATCATCACCTTTGAATCCCAGCTCGGCGAATGCATTTCGAATGAAATTCATTCTAAGCCGATTGACTTTTCGTACCGCTCGAGCAGCTTCTGTGTCCTGCTGCGCCCATTGTCGGATGGCAAGGTCGTAGCGTGTCAGTTCAAAGTCAATAATCATTTCGGCAGTCTTGATCAGCCGGTTCTTTGGATCCAACGTTAGAATATCCTGATTTTCTGTCACTACTTCTGTGAGTTCGTGGGTCCAGTAATCAAGTAGGTGGTGCAACAAGTCTTTGCGATTCTTGAAGTGCCAGTAGAAGCCCGCCTTGTTAATGCCAAGTGATCTGGCTAGCCCCTCTATAGTTAGCGTGTTGACACCGCCTTCACTCAGTGCTTGGAGCCCCATCTCCAGCCATTCAGCTTTAGAAACACCTCTGCGTATTTTTGGGTTGCTCATACGGACATATTAGCATGAAAGGATGGGGGTTATTAAAGCATGCAAACAGCTAGACGACTACGTCGAGCTAAGTTATTCTAATACAAGGTACATTTCAATGAGAATGAAAAAGAGTCGCTATTAAAAAAGTGCTGTTGTCTTGAATGGCATATATCAGCAGTCGTCGATGCTGTGGGTATAGATTTGGACTCATATTATCTAATCAGCATAAAGACAAAATTGATGAATGAGTATATAAAAAATATAGCTGCACTGTTCTGTATCTACCTTTATCTATGACTGCGGTCTGGGCGCAGGACGAAGTAAATAGCGAAGTAACCGGAAGCTGGCCACGTGAGATCCATGTGCCTGAAGGTGTAGTGGTTGTGTATCAGCCTCAGCCAGAATCACTAAACGGTAATTTACTTAAAAGCCGTGCCGCGGTGGCAGTGGAGATTAAAGAGGCAAAAGAACCGGTGTTTGGTGCGATCTGGTTTGAAGCACAGCTCGATACAGACCGTGCTGAGCGTACTGCCAATATCACAAAAGTCTCAGTGACCCGTGTGCGTTTTCCAACGGAAGATGAAAAGAAATCTGAACGATTAATTACCTTGCTGGAAAATGAAATACCACAATGGCAATTCGCAATATCAATGGATCAGTTGATGCTGACATTGGAGCGTGAAGATAAACGTTCAGATATGGCAGATACCATCAGTACTAAACCACCAAAAATTATTTTTATCAATGAGCCGGCAGTGCTGATCTCAATTGATGGTGAACCTCGTTTGAGGGAAGAGCCTGATTCTAAACTGATGAGAGTAATCAATACGCCTTATACAATCTTGCTCGATCCTGCCGCTAAACAATACTATCTCAACGCGGATGCGAAAAGATGGTATTCGGCAGAGGATATTAAAGGTGATTGGCAACTGGTGATGACGGTGCCTGATGAAATTGCTAGCATGGCGCCAGAAGTTGAGTCTGATGAGCAGATTGATGGCCAGTCTGATGGCGAGATCGATCCAGATTCAATACCTAAGATAATCGTGGAAACGGAACCAGCAGAGCTCATATCTGCAACCGGTGACCCAGAGTTTACGCCTATCGACAATACTGACTTACTTTATGTCAGTAATACTGACAGTGACGTCCTGAAAAGCATCAAGGATCAAAATTATTATGTGCTCCTTTCTGGACGCTGGTACGCAAGCACTAATCTCAAAGGCCCCTGGAAATATGTACCAGGAGAAGACTTGCCCGAAGATTTTCCCAGCATCCCTGAAGAGTCTGAAATGGGTACTGTTCTTTATGCTGTGTCCGGAACTAACGTAGCGGAGGAAGCTGTTCTTGATGCGCAGATACCACAGACAGCTGTGGTAGATCGTAATAAGGCTACGCTATCGGTTGAGTATGATGGTGATCCTGAATTCGAAACCATTGAGGGTGTTAACCTTAGCTATGCTGTTAACACCGAAACGCCAATCATTAAGGTCGAAAATAAATATTATGCCTGTGATGATGCTGTCTGGTTTGTTTCCGATAGTGCAAAAGGCAGTTGGAAAGTTGCTACTTCAATACCGGATGTAGTCTATACCATTCCACCAGAGTCATCGCTCTATCATGTGACATTTGTGCATATCTACAAAGTAACGGATGATGAAATATATATCGGTTACACGCCAGGATATACCGGTACTTATGTTTATCATACCACTATTGTGTATGGCACCGGATATTACTGGCCGGGCTGGTATGGTTACCGGTATTACCCGCGCAGATCAACCTGGGGTTTTCATGTTCGCTGGAATCCCAGGACCGGATTTCGTTTCGGTCTGAGCTATAGCAGTGGCCCGTTCACCTTCACCATTGGCGGTGGCGGGTGGTATCGTGGAGGCTGGTGGGGGCCAGGGGGCTATCGTGGTTACAACCGTGGCTATCGGCATGGGCATCGCGCCGGGTATCGCTCTGGCTATCGTGCGGGTCAGCGTAATGCCGCACAGAATAATATCTATCGAAGCCAGAGCAATAAGAAGCGTGTATCGACGCAGGCAGGAAGAGCAAGTGATCGTGCAAAAGCTAGTGTTGCAAGTAAGCAGGTTAACAATGTGTTTGCGGATAAAGATGGAAATATTCATCGCAAGAGCGATAAAGGCTGGGAACAGCGAACCTCAGATGGCTGGAAATCCGAGCCTAAAGATTTGAAGTCTAAAGAGGCAGGTTCTAAACAGAAATCATCAAATACTGGGAAACGGAAACCTTCGTGGCATAGCTCAAACCAATCATCTGGCAAATCAATGGAAAAGAGTTCTCAGGCGAGACAGCGAGGTGCGCAACGAAGTTCCATGTCGTCAAGAGGTGGCGGCGGGTTGCGAGGCGGTGGCGGTCGCTGATAAATCGATAAACTTTAAAGGTAAAACTGGGTTAAGCATGTTGCAGCAGATGCTTAGCCCACAAGAATAGTTTGTCTGGGAAGATGCTAAAACTGAATGTTAATGGGATTTCTTGATTGTAAGTAATTCTATTCGTTGTCCAATCTGTTCGCGCAGCCGTTTATGTGATATCTCTGAGAACAACGGCAAACTCTGGCATCGATACCAAGTTAACAGCAACGCACGCACAAACATAATAGCATGAAAGAATTTGTGGTTATTAAAGCGGTCAGGCAGCTAGACGTAAACGTCTAGCTGAGTTACTATTTTGCGAAACTGAATTGGAGGGTGGAAAGATGAAAATGAAGAAGACAGTTGTCGTTGCGGTTTTTACATTGGGGCTTGCTGCAGGACTGTACTTTGGTACACATGGTTCATCATTGGTTTCACCTGCAATTGCCAAGGCACCTGGAAGCGGTGAACCCGCTATTTCTCCGACACAGCCACGCGAACGTCACTTTTACGCACCTAACAGCGAGGCCCTGGCACCTGATGAAATGCGCGTCATCGCTTGCGGAACCGGCATGCCTTTTACGCGCATGGCCCAGGCAGCGCCCTGTTTCCTGGTGGAACTCGGCAACGGCGATAAGTTCATCTTCGACATCGGCTCAGGTTCCGCCGAGCGGATAGCGGCACTGGAGATCCCCTACGACTTCCTTGACAAGGTCTTCATCGGGCACCTCCACGGTGATCACATGGGCGACATCGATGCGCTGTTTGTCGGAGGCGGTCTTATGGGGCGTCACGTTCCGCTGCGCATCTGGGGTCCCAGCGGTTCCAAGCCGGAGCTCGGGACAGCCGCTGCCATGGAACACATGGAAAAGATGTATGCGTGGGATATAGCCGGACGCCTGGGCCAGACTGACATTCGTGGCTTCAAGACGGAAGTGCACGAGTTCGACTACAAGAAGGAGCAGGTCGTCTACGAGGAGAATGGCGTGGTCATCCGCTCCTTCCCTGCCATCCACGCCATCGACGGATCCGTGAGCTATTCGCTCGAATGGAATGGACTCAAGTTCGTGTACGGCAGCGATACTTTTCCAAACAAGTGGTTTATCAAGAACTCGAAGGATGCAGATCTCGTTATCCACGAGGCCTTCATCGCCGTACCTGACCTTGTTAGCAAACTCGGCCTGACACCGGAAGCGGCGCTCCAGGTCGGAACGCAAATCCACACCGCGCCGGAGGCTTTCGGCAAGGTGATGAGCATGGTCAAGCCACGCCACGCGGTGGCCTACCACTTCTTCAAGGACCACGACACGACAGGCCCGATCCTCGAGCGCATCCGCACAACCTATGACGGTCCGCTGAGTCTAGCGGAGGACCATATGGTCTGGAACGTGACGAAGGACAAGATCACGGAACGCTTGGCGATCGTCGACCACCACACGTGGACTCCGCCCATGGCCAGCGCGGCGGTTCCGATCGACCCGAACGATAGTATGGGCTACTCTCCCGAGATCGAAGCCGGAAAGCTCGACGTCAAAGACGTGCTCCAACCCACTTGGGAAGAAGCAGGTAAAGTCCTTGGAAGGGAGTTTACTTACCCCGAGAAGTAATAACGGTATCGCCTCAGGCCGGACTGTGCACGACTAAAAAAATGACGAAACCGAAGAGGAGGAATAACAGGCAGTCATGGATGAGTAAATGTGCCTTATCGCTGTTCACTGTTGCGGGCCTTGTGAGCACCACAATTGCCGCTCAGTTCGACGCGCCCTACTACGAGCTGAAAAAGAAACATGGCACCGAGTGGGCCAAGGAAGACAAGGCAATCGACACGAAGCTTGCCGCACTGGAGGAGAAGTTCGGCAAGAAGCCCAACATCATCTTTGTCCTCACCGACGATATCGGCTGGGGGGGAGCCTGGCTGGCAGTATGGCGGAAAAAGACGAGGAACACCTACGCCGGAGCTTGACCAACTGGCGTCAGAAGGCATGGCCTTTTCGTCTCATTACACCGAGCCCACTTGCACACCCACTCGCATAGCCCTGATGACGGGCCGGCTTCCGGTCCGCACGGGTGTGACGGATGTATTGTGGCCGGGTGGGACAGCGGGTCTTCCAGGGGAAGAGCGCACCATTGCAGAACTGCTCTCGGAAGCGGGCTATAGCACGGCCATGTGGGGCAAGTGGCATGTCGGCGGCGCCGAGGAGAGTGCGCCGGAAAACCAGGGGTTCGACTATGCCTACTACACCCTCTACAACGCGGCTTTCTGGATGTGGGCCGATGTCGAAGAGCACTATCAGGCCGATGTTGTGGCCGGCAATGCGCACTTTTACGACTTTCCGGGTAGTGAGGAATACAAAGAGCGCTATGGCATAAAAATCCACGGGATCATGCAGGGCGAAAAGGGCAAAGGGCGCAAGGAAATCCAGCGGATCACCCGCTCCTCGCAGATGGTGGAGCACGAAGCGGAGATGGTGCGCCAGATCAAAGGCTACATTAAGGAGCAGGCCAAGTCCGAAAAGCCCTTCTTCATCTACTGGGCCTCCAATGCCAATTCACCGGCAGGCTCGCCGAAGGACGTGCGCTTCGGACAAAACGTGGACTCCCGCAACAACAACGGGGTCGAAATGGTCAAGCACTCTGCCGATGTCGCGGAAGTCTTGCAGACCCTCAAGGACGAAGGCATCGATGAAAACACGCTGGTCGTGTGGATGAGCGACAACGGGCCCATGTACGCCTTCTACCCCAACAGTGGTTACAGCTGGCTGAAAGGCGGCAAGGGCGACGTGTTCGAAGGTGGTGTCAAAACCCCCGCGTTTGCCAGATGGCCGGGCATGATCGAGCCAGGGCAAGATCCGCTGGATATCATCCATGTGAGCGACATGTTCACGACAGCGGCTCGTATTGCTGGGATTAAGGATAATATTCCCGACGATCGGGTTACGGACGGCATCGACCAGACCTCGTTTTTGCTAAACGGCGAGGGCCACGGCCGTCGCCATTACATGCTGCACTACGGTGGAGCCAAGGTCGGTGCGGCACGCCTTGGAGATTATAAAGCGATCATCGGCGGTGGCGTTGGCGGCGGGCTGCCGCAATTTGAAATGTACAACGTCGTGCGCGATCCGGGTGAGAAGTACGGCAAGGTCTATCCGTACCTGTGGTTCGTGCAGCCGATATCGGACTTGATGGGCAGCCACATGCAGATGATCGAGAAGTATCCTCACAAAACCTACGCGCAATAGGGCAGGATCGCCCGCTGCTCATGGTATGAAGTGTGAACGGCGCAGCCTGGCTGCGTTCGCGCTCAGTCTCGCGAAGCAGTTCCAATCGACCCGAACGATAGTATGGGCTACTCTCCCGAGATCGAAGCTGGAAAGCTCGACGTCAAAGACGTGCTCCAACCCATTTGGGAGGAAGCGGGTAAAGCCCTTGGAAGGGAATTTGAATACCCGACAAATTGAATTGATTTCATAAGCATAAAAACTGAAGACAGATGAAAGAGATGGAATTGATTACGTGGAGCGGAATTATGCAATGTTGCTCCAGGCAACTACATATTCTTTTTATCATATTGGTGACAATCCCAATCAGTCAGAGCGTGCTTGCGCAAAATGTCGGTCAAAGCAAGAAGATACAATACGGTGTGGTGACGGCAGCCAAACAAGTGGATCTGTCGTCCAATGCGGTGCCCAAAGGCGCATTGATCGGCGGTGGTATCGGCCTGCTGTCAACCCGGCGTGGACCGTCGAGGCAAAACCGGACACGTAACGTGATCGTCGGCACGGCTGCGGGCGCGGCGATCGGTGCGGCCAGCAGCAGCGGTGATACCGGTATTTTGTACGATGTCAAAACCGGCTCCAGTGTGCTACAGGTCGTTACCGATCAGACCGAAATCCGCGTGGATGATTGTGTTGCAGTTGAGCAGGCTGGCGAGACGGCCAACCTCCGTCGCGTATCTGCCGACCACTGTACTCAGGCCAGTGCAGCGGACGCGGTACCCGCGGCAGCACCTGCAGCCGGTGAGACCGGCCAGGCAAACAAGGGGTGCATTGCTGCGAAGCAGGAACTCGTCGAAGCGGAGACCAAGGAAGAGGCTGACCTGGCTACAATGAAGATCAAAACGCTCTGCGACGAGTGACAGCGCAATTTCGCAAATGGCTGCCCCTGGTGATTGTGCAGTGATGCTGCCCGCTATCAGAGAAAGGTCCAGCGATCAATTGCTGGTCGCTCTAAAAGCTATTTCCCAGTTAATACTGACGGCTATGCTGTTGATCGCGTTTATGCTATTGTCCTTTGCTGAAGACCTCGCAAAGCAATCGCAAAATCCGCTCGGCACTGTCATCAGCCTGCCGTTTGAGAACAATCTTTATACCGGGATCGGCCCCTCCGAGTCATTAGTGAATGCACTCAATATGAAACCAGCCTATCCGGTGCGTATTGGACAATGGAATCTGATCAACCGGTTCATTCTGCCGGTACTCTACTCGGAAGGGCAGGACGTACCGGTACCGGCTGGCGGCATCAACATCGATGCCGGTTATGCGGGTGTTATTGAACTGTCCCAGGGTAGCGCGTTCGGTCTGGGGGATTTAACCTACCAGGCGTTTTTCAGCCCGGTCGATTCCGGTAACTGGGTATGGGGCATCGGCCCAGCGCTGGTGCTGCCTACCGCCACAGAAGACCGCTATGCCAGTGACAAGTGGTCAGCCGGTCCTGTTCTCGTCGCGTTGAGTATGCCGGGTAACTGGTTATACGGCATTCTTGCGCAGAACGTCTGGTCCTTTGCCGGCGACAGCGGCGCGGCTGATGTCAACAGTCTTCTTTTTCAGTATTTTCTGAATTACAACCTGAAAGACGGGTGGTATTTGACTTCGACGCCAACGATTACCGCTAACTGGGAGGCGTCTAGCGGTAATGAATGGACGGTTCCACTGGGCGGCGGCTTCGGTCGTCTGGTCAAACACAGTAAATTACCAGTCGACTATAAATTCGCAGTCTACAAAAATATTGAAAAACCGGAGTTTGGCGCGGACTGGAATATCCAGTTCACCATTAAACTGCTATTCCCAAAGAATTAATGGTGTACACTGCGAAAAAGTATACTTTCACATATTTTGAAGCGGATAAAGAGGACGCTACCCTTTTATTTAGCCTTAGATTTTCAGCGGTATTGGGGCCTCTGAGTAAGAGGCATACGCAAGCAGCGCGCGAAATCCGCTTTGTGGCTGCAAGATAGGTGGACAATCGCATTGACAGCGACAGGTCGTCCTTACAATTCAGTAGCTTTACAATTCAGTAGCTTTACAGCTTCTGGCGCTCTATATCATCAGTGCTCCGCTGGCGGTCGCTGAAGTTGAGACTTCAGACTGGAGTTTCAGTGCGAGTGTCGGCTGGGCCTGGCGCGACATCGACGGTACGATGTTCAGTTTTTCGCCTCCACTCGGCGGCGCGGCGACGGCCGATTCGTTGGGGCTGGGCTCATCAAGCGAGCCGGATGCGGCCATTGGTGTGCGCTGGAAGCGGTTGGACGTCAGGTTTGTGTACCTGCCGTCACGATTCCAGGGCGATGGCGTGCTGCTGCAGTCATTGGATTTTGGCTCCGGCCCGGTGATTGACAACACGACCCCGATAAGCAGCGATCTAAAAGTTGCAATGACGCTTGCCAATATCGAATACCTGCTCTTGAAGCGAAGTGATATGGATCTTGGAGTCGGCGTTGGTATCGGGCAGGTCGAACTGGATATCACGATGACACCACAGACGGGAAACAACGTGGATATCAGTGGTGATGTTCCGTTCGGCTATCTTTCCGGAACGTTCCGGAAGCGCTGGGGGAAATTGGCACTGAACCTCGGCCTGCAGGGACTGAGTGTTTCCCAGAGCAGCACCAGCGTAGCCTATAAGTCGATGAACATCGCTGGGACATACCGGTTCTGGCAACGCGAGAAACTGGGTTTTGATATTCTGGCGGGCTACCGTTATGTCGACTTCGACTACGAGTTCGACGATGACAATTCAAGTGCGCGCAGTGCCACGAATTTCGAGTTAACGGGCCCTTATGTTGGACTTAGAGCGGCTTGGTAACGACGGCAGTGTACTCCGTTATCACCAGGCGGGCTAGCGCCTGCTACCGTTATCCGGGTGAAATAATGCGGGCAAATCCGGGCCTTTCCGAAGAACGACAGGTCCAACAAAGGTGAACAGGAATGAAATTAACATTGCTTACCCTCGCGGTTGTGTTGATCAGCGCATGCGCGACGATGCAATCAACTGATCCATCACAGCTTTCATTCAAAATCCCGAAGGGTTCGGCATTAACTCTGAACAAGGCACTCGATATTCCGGCTGACAAGACACACGCCACGCTGCAGTTCGGAAAAGTCGTAACTGATCGGGAACGAAAAGATTACGATCTCAACTGCCGGTTCGATGTTAGAGAATTCGGCCCGACCACGGTCCAACCGGAAGTCTTTAAAATACGTCGCAGCGAAAGCGGACAGGAGTGGATCTCGCAAGCGGCCGGACTGTTACGTTATTACACTGACGTATTTTTAGATTCTGACAAGGGGACGGATGTCATCAAGCTGACCTGCCAGCAGCAGGGCTACAGGATGGATACTCCTTTCACAGTATCCGATATGGAAGCCACGCTGGGCGACTATTTCACGTTTACCTACCAGCAATCCGATTCCGCGCCATAATATGGCTCTACCAATGCATAGGCTGTCAGCGACGAAAGCATGTCCTACGTCGGTTATAATCTCATCTCGGTCTGAGTTGTAGTCATTTCTGTAAATGAATCCTGTCAATCATTGCCAGTTTACGCTGTTCATACTCATTATTGCGGTATCCCTCCCTGCGTACCCCGACTGGATCAATTTGACGGGTGCGGAAACCTCGCCCAATATTGCCGAGGTTTACGTCATGGACAACCATGTCAAGGTCAAGTTGGAAGTGTATGTCGGCGATTTGCAGACCTTCGAACAGCTGATACCGGATGACTGGATCGAGGACAGGGACATCGAACGCCCGCCGCTGGAACAGCGAATTGAGCATTTCGCGAAGAATACGCTGAAGTTCATTACCGATGATGGCAGGTCATTACCCGCGCAACTAAAGCTGGTGGAACCGAGAAAGCGTGTCGATCGGCGCTCACCGTTCGCTGGTATGATCAATCCCTATACGCGCCAGCGCGTAACGGAACCGCCGGCGGATAAACGCGTGCTCTATGCCGAGATCGTCTATCCGTTCGAAGGCAAACCCGCGTCCATTACCATGGTGCCACCGCTGGACGACCAGGGCAGGGCAGAGGTCACGCTGGGCTTTATCGCTTATCATAAGGCAGTCCCGGTGATCGACTTTCGCTACCTGGGTGCACCAGCCAAACTCAACCTGGACTGGTCCGATCCCTGGTATTCGAAATTTGACAATCCCAACCTGAAGCGTCATCACAAATCGGCATTGATGTCGTTTCTTTACGTTGAACCATACGAGGTGCGACATGAGGTATTGATCCGCGTTAAGGACCTTGAACAATGGATGGACCTGGGATTGCGAGGTGATGAATACATCGAGGTCGATGAACTCGGCCCTTTAAAGCAAAGGATCGGCGCGTTTCTGTTGGCAAAGAACCCGGTTAAGGTCGACGGTGAGCCGCTCAAGCCGATACTCGATCGCAGCACCTATGTCACTGTCGGGATAACAGGTATTCAGATACTCGAACAACCGCAGCGGCTCGAAATATCCACCGCGATTGTCGGCGTGATCATTGCCTATCTGACAGAGGGTATGCCGCAACAGGTAAGCGTGGACTGGGAACTGTTTACCGACCAGGTGCAGAAAGTGCCTGCAACGGCCACTGATCCGGCCGGACCTTTGCCGACCTACCTTACGCCCGACGACAACGTCCATACCTGGACCAACTTCCTGAAGAATTATACACCGCCGACCGTGGCGCAGGTCTCGGTCAATGAGACAGTCAACAAGCTATCGATGCCGGTGGGCAGTGTGGCAGGCCTGGTCGTGATCGTGATTGCGCTCGGATGGCTGGTGCAACGGCACCGACGTCAACAGGTTTACAAGATACCGCTGTTACTGGTGGTTGCCGGGCTGTTGACCGTGGTCGTCGCCTACCCCTATGCGCATTACACGATCGACCGGCCAACGGCGCTGATCACCCGATTGTCCAATGATGAATCAAAACTGTTGCTACAGAGCTTGTTGAGAAACGTGTACCGATCCTTCGATTTTCGCGACGAGTCGGATGTGTACGACAAACTCGCGCTGAGCGTGCAAGGTGATCTGCTGGAGAACCTTTACCTGCAAAACCGCAAGTCTTTCGCGGTAAAGAAAGCCGGCGGTGCCCAGGCCCGAGTCAAAGCAATCGAGATCGTTGAGGCTGATGCCGAACCACTGGCAGCCAAAGGCAAGAGCTTTGGGATCAAGGCAAAATGGACGGCCCTGGGATCGGTCGGACACTGGGGCCATGTCCATACCCGCAAGAACTTTTACGTTGCGCTGGTCTCGGTACAGGTGATCGACGGCCACTGGAAGATCACCGGCCTCGAATTGCTCGAAGAGAAGCGCCTGGATCCGTTTGCAAAGCCTGATAGTGTTGAAGCCAGTTCCTGACCGTAGTGTGGCGTCAATGATGACATTACCAGACATAACGAAACGTTGGCGTTTACATCACGTAGAAGGGTGCGCCGTGCGCACGGCACACCCTACGCCGGTGATAATAGACACGGTTATATTTGTCAGCATCACATCCAACCGATATACGCCATGATCCAGATCGAATCGCTCGAGTTTAACTACCCACAGGGGGAGTTCCGTTTGTCGATTCCGCGCATGACCGTGGAGCACGGCGAGAAAGTCGCGGTCATTGGTCCGAGTGGTTCGGGCAAGACCACTCTGCTCAACCTGATAGCAGGGATCAGCCGCCCGCGGCAGGGTTCAATAACGGTGGCCAATCAGCGTATCAGCGACTACAGGGATGCCAGACGTCGGAATTTTCGCATCACCGAAATCGGCTTCGTGTTTCAGGACTTCGAGTTGCTCGATTACCTCAATGTAATCGACAACATCCTGCATCCTTATCGCATTACGCGCGCACTCAAATTGACCCGTAGGGTACAGCACAGGGCTGTCGAGTTGGCTGAGGGGCTTGGTATTGGTAACAAGCTGAAACGCTACAGCAGCGAGTTATCACAAGGTGAGAAACAGCGCGCCGCCATCTGCCGCGCATTGCTGCCGCGACCCCGTCTGATCCTTGCTGATGAGGCGACCGGTAACCTGGACCCACGCAACAAGGGCAGGATATTGGACTTGCTGTTCGATAACGTTGCATCGAGTGAAGCTACATTGCTTGCCGTCACGCACGATCACGAACTGCTGCCGCGCTTCGATCGCGTCGTCGACTTTCTCGATTACCGTAACGACGCGGCATGATCAGCAGCTTCTATATTGCCTGGCGTTATCTGGCGTTCAACAAGGTACGCAGTGCGACACTGGTGGCCTGTATTACGCTGATTGCGTTTTTGCCGATGGCGCTGCAGCTGTTGCTGGACGAGAGTCAGCAGCTGCTGCAATCACGTGCGACTTCAACGCCCTTGTTGCTCGGGGCGCGCGGATCGGCGCTGGACCTGGTCATGAACAGTCTCTATTTCGATGAACAGGTACCGGATGTGTTCACCATGCAGGCGGCTGAAGACATCATGCAAAGCGATTTGGCGTATGCGATTCCGTTATACGTACGCTTTCATGCACGTAATAGCGTGATCGTCGGTACGACCCTCGATTACTTTGATTTCCGTGGCCTTCAGATAGCGCAGGGACGCATGTTTGCGGTGCTTGGAGAAGCGGTCATTGGTGCCGATGTGGCTGAAGACTATGGCCTGCATCCCGGCGACGCCATCGTGTCGTCTCCGGAGACGCTGTTTGATCTTGCCGGTGTTTATCCGCTTAAAATGGCGATTACCGGTGTTCTTCAGCGCAATCACACGTCAGACGATCTGGCCGTGTTCGTTGACCTAAAGACGGCATGGGTCATCGAGGGGCTGGGTCATGGTCATAAAGATTTGACCAGCACGGATGACGCCAGCGTGATCATGACGCGGACGGAAGACAGCGTCACCGCCAATGCGAAGTTGTTTCAGTATACCGAAGTCACAGAAGACAATATCGACAGCTTTCATTTTCACGGTGATCTCTCCGCCTATCCGATTACAGCGGTCCTGGCGGTGCCCGATGATGTGAAGTCGGCGACATTGCTGCGAGGTCGTTATTTAGAGAATCCGCGGTATCACATCGTACGTCCGAAGGATGTCATCGCAGGCTTGCTGGAGAATATTTTCCGCATCAAGAGCGTGATTGATTCGGTGATTGCGATCGTCGGTCTTGCGACCGTAATGGCGATCATATTAGTGTTTGCGCTGTCGGTTCGCCTGCGTCAGCGTGAGTTGAGTACAATCTTCAGGTTGGGATGCAGCCGTATGACGACTGTCAATCTGATCGTAGCCGAAATCACCCTTATTGTAATCGCCAGCAGTATCATTAGTGCAGGGCTGTTGTATCTGGTGGATGCCAACGCAGACACGCTGGTAAGACAGCTGGTATTGAGATAGCTTTTCAACGTAGCCTATACAGATGAATCGCGAAACGACTGTTCTGAAAATCGTTATATTGCTGCTCGTCAGCCTCACCGCCCATGCCAATGACGAGTTGACGGTGTATACAGTGAATTACCCCTTGGCCTATTTTGCACAGCGCATCGGCGCAGAACATGTCCATACGGTCTATCCGGCGCCGCCCGATATCGATCCGGCATTCTGGCAGCCCGATTCCGCAGACATCGCCGGCTTCCAGCAGGCCGACCTGATTCTGCTCAATGGTGCCGGTTACGCAAAGTGGCTCGATCGTGCCAGCTTGCCTCAACGTAAGCTGGCGAATACCTCTGTGGCTTTCCAGCACGATACGATCCGTGTCGAAGCGGCGGTCACTCACCAGCATGGCCCGGGTGGTGAACATTCGCATGCCGGCACGGCATTTACCACATGGCTGGATTTCAGCCAGGCCGTCGAACAGGCCCGGGCGGTCAAGCAGGCGCTGGTCAAGAAGCGGCCGCAACACGCGCAGGCGTTCACCCATAATTTCCGCTTGCTCGAGCAGGAGCTCGTCAGCCTTGATGAACACGTCAAGAACGTTGTATCGCGCAAACCTGACATGGCGCTGCTGGCCTCCCATCCGGTATATCAGTATCTTGCCAGACGCTACAAGATCAATTTGAAGAGCGTTTTGTGGGAACCTGACTCGATACCCGATCAGGCACAATGGCAGGCTCTGCAGCATTTGCTGCGTACGCACCAGGCGAAATGGATGCTGTGGGAGGGGACGCCCGAGCCGCAGTCTGTCAAGCGGCTCGAAGCCGCGGGCATCGGCAGCCTGATCTTTGATCCTTGTGCCAATACCCCTGAAGCGGGTGATTTTATCTCGGTCATGAAGCGTAATATCATGGAGCTGGAGAAGGCGTATCGTGATTAACAGTGAACGTTACCGCGGCTTTGGTGAGTTTCATGCGATTGGCGAGGACGTCGACTCGATCCCGATAGTGAACATGATCGAGATCGTGCGTGAACGCAAGCTGGTGCTGCATCCGCACACCGACCTCGAATGCATGCGTATCTTTCTGCAATAAGCCACAGACATTGTCGTGATATGGGCGCACGGCGGATTCAACGTGCCACTGGCAACGCTGCAGGCTTTGCTTGAGGAATATCCAATGCGTTACATCGAGCAGAATTAACATGGTGATGTTCTAAGGAAAACTTGGGAACAAACTTCCGCAAGCTATTGAATAATAAAGGCGTGAAATCGTACGTTTTAGGAACAAAAGAAATCGTAAGTGCTTGAAAATTAAGCAACAGATTAGAGGCTCTTAATCTCTTGGTCCAAGGTTCGAGTCCTTGATGACCCACCAATAATACCAATGCCTTACATGGACGTATGAGCATTGCTTTATCAAGTTTAGGCACAGAAAAAACTCCTGTTCATTTTGCTGGCTGTACTATTCCTGATCAACTCTATAGCCGGTGCGGCTTCAGGATTTACCCGCAGGGCGTCATAGTCAGCGGCATTTGAAATTGCAGCCAAGAGCCAATGCCTTATCAGTGCTCTACGCCGCTTGGTGAGAAATGCGGGCTAAGTGAGCGTGGGGCAATAAGGCGTTTATTTTCCTTATCTTCCGCTCCCTATAATTCTTCAAACAGTTCTAGTTTTGCGAGCTTTTTATCGAACGTGTACGTCTTTTCACATCCAAGAGTTTGATTTATGGTGCCAATAAGCGCATCGGCGAAATCGATATTATTGGATCGAAAAACTCGTAGTGCTTTTAGAATAATTTCTATTTCTTGTAAGTACAGCTGCTTTGTTGAGACTATTTGTACAACGATTCGGGCGATTTCTTGTTTCTTCACGTCATAGCAGCTTTCCAGCACCCAGACGGCTTCTACCAAAGTGAAGTGATCAATAAATCCCGGTATATCTTTGGTCAGTTTTCCTTCAATTAATTTGTTCGCTTTAGCCGCTTGGCTTTTATCGTCTTGCACTAAAATATCGAATCAATACATTTGTATCCAAACCAATCAATGTTCTTTACCCGCTCGCTTTCGGACAGCTTTATTCATTTGCTCGATCGTAACGGGGTGTTTTGGCTTGGAGACAATTCCCTTTAGTTCGGTAACTTCTGCGGTGGCCGGTATGAATTTAAACACGCCCGGTTCAATTTCCAAAAATTCAATCCTGTCCCCAGCGTCGATACCTAACCGGTGGCGTATGTCTTCCGGTATAATGATTTGCCCTTTAGAAGTAATGGTTGCCTTTGACATTTCCACTGCAAATGATTACGTTGTTCATTATTCCTTGCTTCAGTGTAAGGTTTAATCGTCGTCAAATTTCATTTTCTATCGAGAAAACGACAGCGAATGCTGCTATCCTCTCGGACGACAACTGATGGCTTTCCGCCCGGGAGCGGTTTTTTCAATTTGATCAACCAACGCGTAACTCGAATGTCACGGACTTCGGTCTTTTTCTACCTCATCCTGATCAGCTCCGTAGCGTTTTTCGCGTTTCTCCCCAAGCTGACATATGCCGCAAGCATCGCCCAGGGCGACCCGACGCAAGCCGTGTTCCCGCCGCCACTGGACGTGTACCAGGATGACGACCTCCCCGTTCTGGAACGCCTGGGCAACAGGATCTGGGAAAACCCCTTCAACCTGGTTGCTACGCTGATCTTCATTGTGGCGATTGTCCATACCTTCCTCAGCAGCCGGTTTCTGGAGATTTCGGATCGACTCGAAAAACGCCACAAAAAGTTTATCGCCGAGGGGTTCGCCCCGTTGCACTCAGTCTCGCATCGTGCACGCCTGCTGCATTTCATGGGCGAGGTCGAGGTTATATTCGGATTCTGGGCGATCGCGCTGATGCTGGCGATACTCGCATTTTATGACTGGCCAACCGCCGTCCACTATCTTTCCGATACGGTCGACTTCACCGAGCCCATGTTCGTGATGGTCATCATGACCCTGGCAGCGACCCGACCGATCTTGAAACTCTCCGAGACCATCATGAACCGAATTGCCAATACCTTTGGCGGTTCGCTGACGGCGTGGTGGTTGACTATCCTGACCGTCGGACCGTTGCTCGGCTCCTTCATCACCGAACCTGCAGCGATGACCATCTCCGCGCTCCTGCTGTCGCGTAAATTTTATGTCCTCGAGCCGAGCCGCCGATTCCGCTATGCGACCATTGGCCTGCTGTTCGTCAACGTCTCTGTCGGCGGTACGCTGACGCACTTCGCGGCCCCACCGGTACTGATGGTGGCCGAGCCCTGGGGCTGGGGTACTGCCTTCATGCTGGGCAATTTTGGCTGGAAGGCCGCGCTAGGGATCCTACTCGCCAATGCGTTGTACTGGTTTGTCTTCCGCGGCGAATTAGCAGCCATGCGCAAGGAATTTCATATCCGCAGGCTGAAAGAGGAGATCCTCAGCACCTATTTAAGCCGCGAACCAATCGAGCGCGAGATCGAGACGATCATCGCCGAAATCAAGGACAAGCGGCATTTCATGGAAAATCTGGAGCACCTGGTCAGAGATTTCTGCGGCGAGGTTCAGAATCGCCTCGAAGCACGATTTTGCGAGCGTATCGCCAATACCGATATCGAGTACGATGCGGCAATCGACGCATTCCGCCAGCGTTTCGACGAGATCCATCTGTTCAGGATGCAGCGCGATCTGCCCCAGGTGCTGCCCAAGGCCAAGCGCGCACCCTTCATCGACCCCAACTGGGACCAGCGCGAGGATCCGGTACCGCTCTGGATAACACTGTTTCATGTCGGTTTCATGGCCTGGACAATATTCAACGCGCACTATCCAGTGCTGTTTATCCCAGGGGCGCTGTTCTTCCTCGGATTCGCCACGGTTACCACCGATCACCAGAACAGGGTCGATCTGAAGCCGCCGTTACTGGTCGGCTTTTTCCTGAGTGGTCTGGTGACGCATGGCGGCGTACAGGGATGGTGGCTTGAGCCGGTGCTGGGCGGTCTCGGCGAAGTACCTCTTATCCTGATGGCTACGGTGCTGACCGCATTCAACGATAACGCCGCAATCACCTATCTAAGCACCTATGTGCCCGGCTTTACCGATCAACTCAAGTACGCCGTGGTCGCTGGCGCGGTGACAGGCGGTGGCCTCACGGTGATTGCCAACGCCCCCAATCCGGCTGGTCAGATGATCCTGAAAAAACACTTTCTGCACGGAGTATCGCCAACTAACCTGTTACTGGCAGCACTGGCACCCACAGCGATCATGCTCACGGTATTCATGACGTTTTCCTGATCTCGCGAATGCGGGGACAGTATACTGGAATGCGGGGACAGTATACTTATTTCCTAGCCAAAGACTATGGTTTGATCAAATAGGTATACTGTCCCCGGATATCCCGACATGATTGGCTGGGAAATACCGGTCACTATTCTGGCAATAGGGCGTTTGTTTGACTTATACACGCCACTATTGGCTGCATGGTTTGTTAAACTACTGCGCTGGTCGACACCGCAACCGGGTCACGAAAAGAGCTGTCACAAGGCTCCGATTGTATCCGGGCACCATGAATGCTCACGCCGGTGTGGACTTGATCGTTATTTGAATGTCGAGACGTCACAGAATAATGAGAATGCACTATATACTGATCCTGATCGTCCTCTTCGTATTCTGGTTGCTCCTGTCCGGACACTACGTTGCATTGATTCTCGCATTCGGGGTGATATCCGCGCTGCTGGTGACCTACTTTCTCGTCCGCATGGACAAGGTCGATAAAGAGCCTGTTATCTTCCGCCCGGGATTCGCAGCCTTGCACTATTTCGGATGGCTCATGTGGCAGGTGGTGTTGTCGAACATCGATGTGGCACGCCGCATCTGGAACCCGAGACTGCCGATCCGTCCGCAATGGCAGCGCCTGGACATCAAAGTCTCCACGCCCATGGAGAAAACACTATATGCCAACTCCATCACGCTCACGCCAGGCACACTCACGACGAATGTCAAAAAAGACCACTTCATGATTCACAGTCTCGATCCCGACGGAATCGAGGAGCTGAGAAAGGGCGAGATGGAAGCGCGCATCAGGCGCATCGGGGTATGACAACATGCTGACCGCAGCTATCGTCGCCATCCTGGTCACCATGATCCTCGCGCTGATCAGGGCCTTTCTCGGTCCGACCGAGTATGACCGCATGCTCGCCGCCAACTCCTTCGGCACCAAGACAGTATTGCTGATTGCCCTCGGCGGCCACGCATTGTCATGGCACAGCTATCTCGACGTGGCGCTGTTGTACGCGATGGTCAACTTCGTCGGCACCATCGCCGTCATGCGCTTCTTCGAGAACAGAGAGCAGGACGGCACATTGGAAACAAAGAAAGAAGCATGAGCTTGCTGATCGAGGTGCTGAGTGCGGCATTCCTGCTAACTGGCGGTTTTCTGTGCATCACCGGCGGTGTCGGTATGCTGCGCATGCCGGACTTTTTCTCGCGCGTGCATGCCGCTGGCGTTACCGAAACCCTCGCGGCGCCGCTGCTGCTGTTCGGGTTATTGCTGCAGATGGAGTGGTCGCTTGAAATGGTCAAGGTGATCATGATCCTGATCTTCATCCTCGCAACCAATCCCACGGCGACCCAGGCCATGGCCAAGGCGGCCCTAAACGGCAATCAGAAACCGCTCGTCGCCGATGAAACTGACACCAGGGGAGAAGGCTCATCGAACTCCTGATCGACATCACCCTGCTTGGCTTTCTGGTCCTGATCGCCATTGTTGCGATCCGCATGCGCGACCTCTTTGGGGTCGTCATCCTGTTCGGTGTTTACAGTCTGCTGACGGCTGTCCTTTTCATGAATCTCGACGCCGTCGACGTGGCCTTTACAGAGGCCGCCGTCGGCGCCGGTATCACCACCGTGCTGATGCTCTCGAGCCTGCGATTGACGAAGCGATGGGAACACCCGCCGCGGCACAATCCCTTGTTGTCGCTGCTCGTGGTCGGTGTCACGGGTGCCGTCCTGATCTATGCCACGCTCGATGCACCGCTGCTCGGCGATCCTTCTGCGCCGGTGCATCAGCATGTCACGCCGCGCTACGTCGAACAGGCATCCGCCGAGGTCGGCATGCCCAACATGGTCACTGCTGTTCTTGCCAGTTACCGCGGATACGA
This sequence comes from Gammaproteobacteria bacterium, assembly GCA_029287815.1. Classification (GTDB taxonomy): domain Bacteria; phylum Pseudomonadota; class Gammaproteobacteria; order SZUA-229; family SZUA-229; genus JABDQW01. The sequence goes on along the minus strand of JARFQK010000021.1, from coordinate 1,410 downwards.
TACATTCGGCGAGACCGTGGTCATCTTCACCGCGGGACTGGCAGTTCTTCTTCTGCTGGGTATGAAGGATGTTCCGAGGTCGCGTGTCGACGACAGTGCAATCCATGACACGCTGGTCCTCAAGACCGTCGTCAAACTGCTGATACCGCTCATCCTGCTCTTTGGTCTCGACGTTCAGTTTCACGGCGATTTCGGCGCCGGCGGCGGTTTCCAGGCTGGCGTGATTTTCGCGACCGGCTTCATCCTCTACGAGATGGTCTTCGGCGCTGCCCATGCGCGCACCGTAGTGCCCCCCGGCTGGCTGCCGCGGCTGGGAGCACTCGGGGTTCTGATCTACGGCGGTGTCGGTGTTATCTCGATGCTGGGAGGCAAGGCATTTCTGGATTACTCGGTCCTTTCCAGCGACCCCGTGCATGGCCAGCATTACGGGGTACTGCTGGTGGAACTGGGTGTCGGTATCACCGTCTTCTCCATCGTGCTCGCGATTTTCTATGCCCTGTCGGGAAGAAAGCGTCAATCATGAACGAATTTCCGGGCCTGATTAATTACTGGATTGTTGTCTTCCTGATGATGGCGGGGTTCTATGTCGTCATCTCACGGGGCAACCTCGTCAAGAAGCTGGTGGGTCTCGGCCTGTTCCAGGCATCGGTCTTCATCCTCTACATCACCATGGGCAACCTGCGTGAAGGACTCGCGCCGATCGCGACCGAAGGCGTCACCACCTATTCGAGCCCGTTGCCCCATGTCCTGATCCTGACGGCCATCGTGGTCGGCGTCGCAACGACGTCGGTCGGCCTCGCGCTCGTGGTGCGTATCCACGAAGCCTATGGCTCTGTCGAGGAGGACGAGATCCATGCCAAGGACCTGGCCGATGACGATGCGGACCTGGCCGATGACGATGCACTGTTCCCAGAGAGAGCCGTCGATGCGGAAGAGAGCAGCGCGTGAGTCTGCTCGACCATCTCCCTGTCCTGATCGTCGTCATTCCCCTGATGACGGCACCGCTATGCATCCTTGTCGACAGGGCTCGTCCTGCCTGGTTGCTGGTGCTGGCTTCAGCCTGGCTGAGTTTCGCCGCCGCGATCGCGCTTGCGGTCGAGGTTCAAACCACGGGCACGATCAGTTACCAGCTCGGTGGCTGGGCGCCACCCTGGGGCATCGAGTACCGCATCGATACGCTCGCTTCCTACGTCTTGCTGATCGTGACCGCCATGGCCGCACTGGTGCTGCTGTTCGCGAAAGAGAGTGTTGCACGCGAGATCCCCGGGGAGAAGATCGCCCGTTTCTATGCCGCCTTCATGCTGGCGTTTGCCGGGCTGGCCGGCATTGTCGCCACCGGCGATGCTTTCAACATCTTTGTCTTTCTCGAGATCTCATCGCTGGCATCCTACGGACTGATCAGCATGGGCA
>JARFQK010000317.1 GCA_029287815.1 Gammaproteobacteria bacterium | reverse complement strand
GCAGGCGATTTCCTCGACGATGCCGGATGCCAGCTACGAGTTGAAGTTTTTTGGCGCTGATGAATCCGGTGACTCGATCGCGGCAGTGGCTGTCTTTAAAGGCACGCATACCGGGGAAGGCGGTCCAGTTCCGCCAACAGGAAAATCAGCCGCTTCCGACTATGCCTACCACATGGTGTATGACGGTGATCGGATCAAGCACATGACAAAAGTCTGGAACGATGGAATCGCCCTGCAGCAACTCGGGTGGGCGTAAGCGATAGTCGCTTGCGCTCTGATACCAGTGGTCTTGCCCACGGGTAACGGGGAGAGTTCTAGCGGTACCACGCTAATGGAAATATCGAGGCGTTGGCGGTTCTGACACGAGTTTTTCCGTAACGCTCAAAAATCCTCCACGTGGAGGATACGAGTCAGTTTCGACGATGTCCTCGTCGACCATGTCCTGTGTGCGGTAGCCAACCGGTGGCACGGCGATGCCGTCCGGACGCAGAAAGTACCAGCTGCCGCTGAAGTCATTGTCGATACTGAAACCACCTTCATGCACCATCGTGTGGTGGCGCGTGCACAGCAACATCAGGTTATCGACCGAGGTTTCGCCGTCGTTGGCCCAGTGCTCGATGTGATGACATTGAAGGAAGCGCCGGTTCCGGCACCCGGGGAATCGGCAGCGGCGGTCGTCCCGTGCTCTTACGGCTCGCTCGATTGCTTTTGGCACGATACGAGTTCTCCTGCCGACGCTTAACGGTTGCCCGTCTTCTTCTGTAATTACCACGACCGGATTGTCACAGCACAATCGTTTGACCGACTCGATCGGCAGCGATGATTTGCCAGCCTTGCCGGCCAGTGCCGATTGATCGACGTGGATGTTGACCAGGTAGTTGTCCGGATTCTTTGCATCGCTTGTTTCACCCACCAGGTATTCCTTCACCATGGTCACGAACGCATCGGCCTGCCGCGTCGACCAGGTCGTGTCCAGGATGTCCGGGTGCTCCAGCGCTACATCATCACGCGCTTTGTCCAGGGCCTTCTCGACCAGCTCGCCAGCTTCGATTGGCAACTCGACAGTCACCGTCATCGTGGCGCGATTGGCGTCGCGATGCACACGCAGGAAACGATTGGCAAACGCACTCTTCGCTGTGTCGATAGAATCTGACTGGCCCATGCGCATCTCGCGGCAGCGTTGGGCGACGAACGACGTCGTATGGCGTAGTGCAAACGTCACGAGTTCCTCTTCGTTTTCCGACGTAGCCACCCGCGTGAGTTCACGCACCTTGGAGTAGGACAACGCCCCGGTCGAGAATTGTTTGGACATCACCGGAAGATACTTCAATGCCCGGGCCACTCTGACTTTCTCCCTCGCCGTGATCATTGAAAGATCACAGCGCCAGGCGAGCCACTCGGCACAGTTTTCGAGACCCCATTTCAGGAAACCGCCACGCTCTTCGAACTGGCGAATCAGCGTCAACAGTTCATAGGTCGCAGCATTGATGCCAATGCAAAGATTGAGAATATCCCGCTCGAGATTTTCAATGGAAACGATGTTGGGAACGGCTGAATTTGCAGGTCTCATGGCAGGCTCCTGGTGAGGAATAGAGAGCTGTAATTATATACAGTAGTTACGCGATTATCAATTAATAATCAATACGTTACGATAGATAATTACGTAAATCGGGGGTATAGATATATCCCAGGGAGGCTACTCAGACTTACGCAGCGGCTGCTATCGGTAAGAGCAGAAATTCAGCCTGGTCAAGGGCCCGCTAACCGCTCCAAAGCTACCGTTGCAACGAATGCCGCTGCTACAGTCTCGCGAGCTCGTCGGCGGAGTAATTCGCTATACCCAGCGACTCGGGCGTTCGCAGCGATTCGGCCTTGTAATCGCGCGCCATCACTATCGAGGCGACATTGATAACGGCGTCTATTCCAGGCGTCTCGACACCGACCTGATGGCCGAGCTTTGACATGAACACCAGACCGTAGCCAACGTCTTCGTTGAGGTAGCGATGATCGAGCTGCGGTTGGGCGCTGATTCCCAGGAATCCCGGCGCCTGGCGGTATCCTGAGCCATAGTTAGCCTCCAGCATGTAGCCCTGACGCTTGCCGATCTCCGGATCGGGCAGAATGGCAATGCCAAGCTTGTTACCAATAGCGATGCGCTCCTTGTCGAGAGCTTCAATCAAGCGGCCGACCGAATCGCTCACACCCTCTTCGTAGAAAAGGAAGTCCCCGCCCGTCATTTCGATGCGGGCGGCGTTACTCAAGGTCACAGCCGGATGAATGATCGGGTTCGCATTTTGCAGGCTTGTTTGCAGAACGCTGTCTGCTGGTTCCATACTCGGATAAACGTCGGCGATGAGTTCCAGAATGTCGCCTGTATGCTTGCTTGGCAGTGCCGCTAACAAGTTTCCTGCCTTAAGTTTGAGGAACACGCGGATTTTGCCCGGCTCGGTTAACCGCACGGCATAGTGCAACGTGGAGGTCTCCGCGACACGGATAGAATCATCATGCAAGGCCAGTCCGGCAGCGCGTTTGAAGGCCAAAGCGCCACCGCATGAACTGGGACTGACGATTACGGTTTGTCCGGGACTTAGTTTGCCGAGCACGGCTTGCCCGAATGGCTCGGTGCTATAGGCCGGGCCAACAACGTAAATCAGCTCAGCGTCTTGCAAGGCTTCGTCAATGTCATGACCCGAATAGGCGATCGGTCCGAACCCGGAGATATCGCCCTCCGCATTGATACCACCCTGCTCGGCGATGGTCGCGATGTTGTCAGGGAATTGATCGAAATCGAACAAACGAACTTGATGCCCATGCAATGCACAATCGAATGCGACGGCAGTACCGCCCGCACCTGCGCCTAATACGGTTATCTGCATGAGTACCTCGCCTATTTGCTTCAGGTTTGCCAGGGAC
>JARFQK010000312.1 GCA_029287815.1 Gammaproteobacteria bacterium | reverse complement strand
GCAGGCGCGCATCATCGCGGTGGCACGTTATGTCAGCAATCCCGACGGGCAATCCTGCGAGTTCGCATTGACGGTTGCCGATGCCTGGCAAAAAAGAGGTATCGGCAGCCAACTGATGCAGCGCTTGATGACCGTCGCCCGCGAACGCGGCATCGAAATCATGGAGGGCGAGGTTTTGTCCAACAACGTGAAGATGCTGCGCCTGTGTGAGCGCCTGGGATTTCGCGCCGTGCATAATTCCGATGAGCCCGATGTCGTGGTGGTCAGACGCCACCTCTGAGCACAGCTAGCCCGCATTTCTCACCAGGCGGCGAGATGATCGCGCCAAGATTTGGATTGATGAAATAAATCCCTGTATTTCACCCCTTCGGGGTCGCTTTGCGGTCCAAAACCGTTCCACACGGACGTGTCACAAAGGATTTTGCGAAGCAGTGGCATAACCGTGTGTATTTCCGTCCAAGCAAAGTTCTCTGTGGATTCAAGGATCAAGTGAGGGCTCGTCCATCCGCGGGACATGCGGGCTCCGTCCTGCGCCGCCTGCCGTTATCCTAGTGCGAAATGCGGGCTAGGCGCGTGTCCTCCTGACCGCCACAGGCTGCTGCCGACTATTTTTTACTTGTCCGATATTTGTCCAATCAACTCTCTTGACATTGCGCTATAAAAGGCATATTGTCTAGGACAATAGTTGAGAAGTTGATCGGTTAGCAGTGAGATCAATCAGATGAACTCATGAAAATTCGCGACAACGCCGCTATGCCAAACCCAATCCATGCATGCCTAACTATGAGGAGGTCTGCCATGAACAAGAGTCACAGCAAGCAGCAGTCGACGAGGCCGTTATCGCAGCGGGAAATCAAGGACTTGCGCCGTGCTGAAGCACGGCACCGGATTGAACTGCTCCAGGAGGCGAAAACACTGCACGACCATCTCGCTGATTTCTGGGATGAAAGTTTGGATGGGAACAGAGATAGGCATGCAACGGACATGCGGCTTTACTACGCAGAGCTGGAGACGATAATTGGGTCCACGGAAGACAGCGGTGACACAACAGGGGCCTACTTGACAGACACCGCGCTTCAGCAAACCGACTTTGCGTGTGCGACCACGAATGTAGCCCGCAGACAATGACACGAATCAATTAAGAATGAGGTGATGATATGAATACTTACAATTCTACAATCAGACAAACGCTAACAGACAATCATGAGAAAGCAACGTTCGGCGCACGGCCACTTCGTTGGTTGCGCGCTGGCTGGGACGACATGGTGAGTTCGCCCGCGAATAGCCTTGCGCTTGGACTCGGATTCACTGCGCTGTGCTTCGCGGCCTACTCCGCCGCAACCAATTTTCCGATGTTTTCGATCACTTATCTGACGCTGCTGCTCGCGGCCAGCCCCTTTCTGGCAACCACGGCATATTTCGTCGCGCGTCAAATTGAGCAGGGTGCGAAGCCCTCGCTGCATGATTGCGTGCGAGAGATGCGTAACAGAGCATTGAGCATTGGACTTTTTTCGCTGTTGAGCGCGCTCTTGGTCGCAGCCTGGGTACGGCTCTCGAGTATCGCTTTCGCACTGTATTTCGGTACGCTCGGCGTCGATCAGGCACAGCTCGCTCGAACCTGGACCGCAGGCTTCGAAATGCCGGCTATGCTCATTTTCGTCGGAACGGTTGGAATTGTTCTAGGATTAACGCTCTTTGCAGTCGGCGCGGTGGCACTTCCATACATGGCAGATCGTAATGACAATCTGATTAACGCTGTTCGGACGAGTCTGGAAACGTTAAGAGCAAACGCGTCGACGATGGCGGTTTGGATGGTGTTGATCGTGGCTTTGCTCGCGCTCGCTCTGGTAACTGATCTGTTGTTGATGCCAGTAATCTTTCCTTTACTCGCATACGCGACCTGGCACAGCTACAGGGATCTTTGTCAGTAGGCGTAGACCGCCCGAAAAAGCCCCTCCACCAGCGGATGCTTACGGACGAGCAGCGATGGTGGAGTGTTGATACTCCGAACAGATGTTGTTAAGCAGTTCGCGATACCCGCAAAAATTGGTTTTCCGGGCTGTCACGCGGCCGAGAACGCCGGAATCCGCATCAGGTTGGCGTCACTGCAAGAGCCCCCAACGACCTCGTCCCTTATCTCTTTGACATGCCTGCCGCACTTGCCGCATTGTCCGGCGCACCCCAGCGTCTTTCGCAATCCGCTCATACTGGTAACGCCATCCTGAACTGCGCTACGGATTTGACGGTCGGTTACAGCCTTGCAGATACAAACGTACATCGCTCGAATCACTCCAAAATCAGAGGTTGACCTGTTTCAAACGGGATTTAAGCGCAAATGAGATTGATTGTCAATCGCGTTCTCAAAAAATGCTTTGCGCCGACAATTCGCAAAAGCCTGCATTCATATCAGGGGGTTGGGGTTGGCGTTGCCTGCCCTTTGCAAAGGGTATAGACTTTTTTTACGAAAGGAAACTCTGACTCATTCAGAGTTTCCGCAGCGCACGGACGCGCCGCCATTCTCAATCGCCTTAAGCGATTGAGAATGCAGGAAAACCGAAGTTCGCATTTTGTGTTTCCCGTGCTCTGATAATTCTGGGATGAATTATTCAGAGCTTCCGACATTCAACAAACAGCGCAAATGGCGGTTTCTGATATCCGAGGCCCAGCGAACCGTCAGCAGAGAACAGAGCCTTGAGGAGAATCGCATGAAAGGCGACAGCAAGACCATCGAGTATCTCAACGGTGTTCTGAAAAATGAACTCACAGCCATCAACCAATATTTTCTTCACGCGCGCATGCTCGGACACTGGGGATTCAGCAAGCTTGAAAAGAAAGAATACGACGAATCCATTGATGAGATGAAACATGCGGACAAGCTGATCGAGCGCATCCTGTTCCTTGAAGGCCTGCCCAATCTTCAAGACCTGGGGAAACTGCTGATCGGCGAGGACGTTACAGAAATACTGAAAAATGACCTCAATGCTGAGATCGAAGCCCACGATGACCTGATCAAGGCTATCGCCCATTGTGAGACCGTCGGCGATTATGTCAGTCGGGAACTTTTCGGTCACATCCTGCAGGATGAAGAGGAGCACATCGACTGGCTAGGGACCCAATTGAGCCTGATCGAGGAGATCGGCCTTGAGAATTATCTGCAATCGCAGATGTAACCAACACGAGCACATCGAAAATGAAAGGCGACGAAACTATCATCAAGCATCTGAACGATTTGCTGGCAGGCGAACTCACAGCGATCGACCAGTATTTTATTCATTCCCGCATGTATGAGGATTGGGGCTACACCAAGCTCTTCGAGCGCATCAAGCATGAGCACGAGGAAGAGACACAGCATGCAACGCTGCTGATCCAGCGCATTCTCTTCCTGCAAGGTACCCCGAATCTGGGCAAACGAAAACCTGAGATCAAGGTTGGCAAAAATGTGCCCAAGATGTTGCGCAATGACCTGGACCTGGAGTATCTCGTTGTCGACCACCTACGAGAAGTCATCGCCGAATGCGAGCAGAAAAAGGATTTCGAAACCCGAGAGATGCTCGAGGTCCTGTTAAAGGATACCGAGGAGGACCACGCGCACTGGCTCGAACAGCAACTCGGACTCATCGACACGATAGGCCTGAAACGGTACTTGCAATCACAGATTTGAGTACCCAAAACAGCCTGAGCCAAGCATGATATCGACATTATGATAGCCTCATTGAACCGAATGCTGGCAGCCGTTTTACTGATGCTGCCGCTGGTGTCCTTTGCCCATGAGGCGCCCTTGCGCTATGACCGTGTTCATCTGAGCGCCAGAGCACAGACGCAGATAGAGAACGACACGATCATCGCCACACTCTACGCGCAGCAAGAAGGCCGAGACACGGTTCAGTTGGCCAATCTTGTCAACCAGCAGATCAACAAGGCCATCGAGTATCTGAAACAGCACGCTGCGATCAAAGTGCAAACCAGTTCCTATACCACCTCGCCCGTCTATCAAAGCAACAAAATCACCGGCTGGCGTGTCAGGCAGAGTATTCGACTGGAATCGCAGGACATGGCTCTGATGAGCAGTGTACTCGGCGAACTGCAACAAACGCTGGCCCTGCAAGGAATGAACTTTGCTGTTTCACCCGAATTGAAGAACAGCACCGATGACGAGTTGATCAGTGAAGCGCTGAACGCCTTTGAACAGCGCGCGAAGAATATCACCCAGCAGCTGGGGCGGAAGAACTACAAAATCGTCGATATCAACATTGTCACGTCCGGGGACGGACTCATTCGCCGCAATTACGAAGCCGCCGCCATGGCGAGCAAAGTCGCGGCTCCTGCTATCGAAGCCGGCGAGCGAACCTTGCAAGTGACTGTGAATGCTGAAATAGAACTCGAGTGAATTCGCTGTCTTCGTCATGACCTGGGACAGCGGCCCTTTCGAACATCATCCAAACGCCACCAAGTCATTCTCGCCGCAAGCGACAATGACGCAACTGCTCGGTCAGCGCCCTGGCGCTCAAGAACGCCGATTCGACATCCCCTTTGATGAGCCAGTCACCACAGACGCCTAACTGCAACTGATGGTCAATCAGGTAATCCCGCTCCGTTTCCGGCTGGGCACTCGCGTAGCGCCAACGGTGCAGCTGCACAACGCCAGGGTCAGTCAGAGGAATAGGCAGCAGACGCTCGAGTTCCTGCAGCAAGGTCGACTGCACCAAAATCTGTTCATCATCGATGTGGCCTTCAGCCCATGCCCTGGTTGTTTGTGCCAGCAGCGAATAGCCCAGAGTTCGGCCCGGCTTTGCTGAATCGACAGCGATCCACTCGATCGGCGAGCTCTTAACAACCGCAGCCTGCCAGCTAAGATCGAGCGCAGTATGGAAACCAAGCATCAAACTGTAACAGCCGGACATTCGGCATTCCGCAACCGTTGAATAGCCAGCCAATGCTTCAGGTACGATCGCTGCTGCCTGCGGCGCCGGTATCGTCGCGATCAGCCAATCGAACGGACCATAGCGGTTGTTACTTTGATCACGTAAAAACCATAACCGATGTTCGTATTTGATACCCATGATGCGCGTGTTGAGATGGAGCCGCTCAGTGCCGGTGAGCGCGTTGCACAAACTGGTCATTCTGGGCGATGCAACATAGTGCGGTTCGAACCACGCACGGTTGTAGATGCCTTTGCCATCGCCCAAGGTGACAACGCGAGGCTTCCATTCCCTGACGGTTCCATTCGCGATGAAGGGCTCCAGGAATCGCTGGAAGCTCTGCGAGCGTGCGGTAAAAAACTGGGCACCATGATCGAACTGAAAATGTACGGAATATCGGGTCGACATGCGACCGCCTAGCCCACGGGATTTTTCGAAAATCGAGACATCTGCATGTTTGGCCATATCGCTGGACACGGTCATACCTGCCAGCCCAGCGCCGATGATTGCGATTCTGACTGTGGGTTGGTGATCGCGTGGCATGCTTCAGATCAATGCATATTTCTTTGGTTTCGGCATCGTTGGGAGCAATATTTGACATCATCCCAATTTTTTTTTCCATTTTCTTCGCCATGAAAAAGGCCGTTTACAGGTTGGACAGATTTTCTCCGGCAGCTGCAGTTTCTTGTGGCCCATACTTCGATCCTCAAACATAACAGACTTGTCACGTAACCTCGTTTTACGTACAGTCGTTGTTTATGACAAGTCAGCTGTTCAAATTACTGATGGTTTTTGTGATTGCGCTGCCTGTGTTTTCAACACCGCCGGTTTTTTCACGTGAAATCTCCAGCTACGCGTTCGTCAACGATGACGGCAGCCTGCGCATCAAGCGTAAGACCATCCATCTTTACGGCATCCATGTCCCAAAGACCAGTCAGAACTGCCGAACCAACCAGTTTCCGCAAGAGTGTGGATCTCGCGCAGCCCTGGCTTTGAAATTCAAAATCAAGGGCTTTGTACGCTGCGAGATCATGGACAAGAACCCTGATGGCAGCCTAATCGGGTTTTGTCGCGTGAACGCATCGCGACTCAGTGAAGGAGAAGACCTCAGCGCCTATCTCCTCGAGCGTGGCTGGGCTGTCGCGCTTCCCGATGCGCCCGTGGAATACCAGGCGATGGAGAAAATCGCCCGTGCGCGCGGATTTGGGGTGTGGGGCATTCAGATCGACAGACCGCTCCTTTGATCCTCCACACTTGCCAGCCAGTTTCTATGCGGCAATGGGGCTGTTCAGAGAAGCGACGGGCAGCCATACAGAGTCACCTGATAATCTTATACTTTTCGTGTTGAACGTGAGAACATTGACTTCGCGCTTGAGTCCAGGCGCGCAAACGACTGACGAGGTTTTCGATGCGAAAAAGAATCATTGGCCAAGACCAGAGCACCAATCGGCACGAGCCTGCGGTTGAGTGGCTCGATCTATCCCAACTGGCTGAGGTTGAGATCACCTCGGAAGATGTCCATCATCCGATCGAATTCGCATTGAGCGTGGACAATGAGAGCGGCTGGAAGGCGGAGATACCCGGTGAGCAAACGATCCGCCTGCTATTTGACCACCCCTTGAGCGTCTCGCGCCTCCATCTGTTGTTCAAGGACGACGAGCACGCCCGCACTCAGGAATTCGTGTTGCGTTGGGCCCAGAGTCACGACGGACCAACACAAGAGATCGTTCGCCAGCAGTTTAACTTCAGCCCAACCGGGCAGACGCGAGAGCTGGAAAGCTACAACGTTGATCTCGATAGTCTGATGATGCTTGAACTCACCATCAAACCGGATATCAGCGGCACCAGCGTCCGTGCATCGCTCGAGCAGCTCTATCTCGCCTGACAAATCAAGGGGTCAGACTCGACAAATCAAGGGGTCAGACTCGATGATAATTTATCATCGAGTCTGACCCCTTGAAGGCTATTCAACGATCAGATTTCCGTTGGCTAGCAGGTTATCAAGGATGGTCTGGTCGGTGAAGGTGCCACCCGCCGTCAGATCGACACCCGTCAAGGTAATCTGCTGCGTAGCATCGAAACTACCGCCTCCATCCGTGTCGACCTGGACAATCGTGCCGCCATTGCCGTCACTCTCGAAGTGCAGGTAGTCAGTCAGATTCCCGGCATTTTCTCCCTGCAACATATCGGCGAGGTTCAAGACATCGCCACCCTCGCCCACTGTGAAGTCGTGAATGACGTCATTGGCTGGCGCCATTTCAGAGCCCTCATCGCCACGGCTCCAGACAAAGGTGTCGATATCCGCACCACCTGTGAGTTGATCGTTGCCAACACCGCCATTGAGGATATCAACACCCGAGCCACCGAACAGACTGTCGTCACCCGAGCCGCCAACGAGCAGATCATAACCCTCCTCGCCTTCCAGCTTGTCGTTGCCGGCACCGCCATACACACTGTCGTCGCCATCACCGCCCTGAACGATATCATCACCAGTGCCGCCGTCAACCAGATCGTTAGCGGCACCGCCATCGACATAATCGTGACCGGCACCACCCGACAGGATGTCTTCGCCCGCACCGCCGCTGACGTAGTCATTGCCGGTCTCTCCATAAAGCGTATCACTACCCTCACCGCCAGAAACCGTGTCATGCCCAGCACCACCAGAGAGGATGTCATCTCCCGCGTCACCATCGATTGCATCGTTCAGGGCACCGCCGCTGATATTGTCAACCCCAACCGTCCCGCTTATAACTTGATCAATGGTATAGATTGTGAGTCGAGCCGTATCCTTCTGTCCGTCGCTATCGGTCAGCGTGTAATCAACCAGCTCTGGTTCCAGCGCTGACACGGCGGTTGCCGCGGGAGCCTGATAACTGACATTGGCCAGTCCAAGGTCCCAGCCACCACCGGTGTACTCTATGTCGAACTGGGTCACACCCGAAAACTGCGACAAATCCAGTACTTCAGCGCCGGCATTGCTAGCGGAGAAGACCACAGTTTCGGTCGTCAGGTTGCCATCGCCATCCGTGTCGTGCGTGACGATCACGGTCGCCTGGTCTGTGTTGACGCTCTGGAAGTCGTTCAGTGTCAGCACCAGGTTATCGACACCATTAGGCAATGCACCAGGATCAAAGCTGACCAACAGCGCTTCACCCGAGCTGAGTAACTGACCGCTGCCGCCATCGACGCCAACACCGTCGGCAGAATACTGCAATGAACTGCCACCTGCACGTATGGCTATATTGAGGTCAGAGGCCTCGACATTGACCTGTGAAGTTGTGTCAACAGAAACGTCGACCGGCCCACTGCTCTGATCCGGTGTGAAGTTGTAGTAGCCGTTGCTCTTCATGATGAAGACAGAGCCATCCGCCGTATCGGTGACTGTCGCCTGAAAGACATCGTCGCCATCGAGATTCGTCTCGTGACTGTATACCCAGCTCAATGTACCACCATCGCCTCCCCCCGACGGCACGGTATCAAAACCAGCCGGCGAGGGATCATAAGCAACATTACTCAGCTGCGCATCGAAACCGCCTCCGCTGTATGCGATGTCAACCGAACCAATGCCAGATATGCCCGCGAGATCAATCGTAGCCCCGTTGTCCGCCGAATGCGTCAAACTTGCGAGGACGTTGCCGGACACATCGTACAACGTGAGGGTTACCGCATCGTTATTGCTACCCTGATAGTCGCTCATACCCAGCACAAGATTATCAACGCCGTAGGGTAACGTGGCACTGTCAAATGCGATGGTCAGCGGTACCCCTGCATCACCGCTGTCGAGTCGGCTGTTACCGCCGACACCAGCACCACCGCCATTGAAGCTGACACCGCCCGTACTACTCAGAGTAAAATCAGTCGCTGTAAAATCCGTCGCGCTGTTGATCGCGACGTTATCCGAGGCACCGGTTGGATCGGACTGTGCCACCAGACTCAGGTCAAGGCTGATCGTCGAGCCGCGATAGTCAAATTCGGTAACCGTCGCATTGTCAACAATCTTGTCGACGCCCGCCCCCTGGGTTGCAAAGGGCGTGAAGTCATCGCCGTAAGATGGGCCGCCATCGGTGCCAATCCCTGTAACGACATTGCCTTCAGCAGTTTCGTAGGCATCAACCGAATGGAGATCGTCACGCGCGTCGGGGACATCGTCGACGATATCGATGGTTGCGGTTGCAGATGCGACATCGCCATCACCATCGATAATTGTGTAGTCGAAGTCAAATGTCGCTTCCGCAGTGCCGTTAGGCGCGACAAACGAGTAGCTACCATCGGCAAAATCGAAGGTAAACGTGCCGAAACTGAATCCATCGTCGCTGTTCAATGTCAGCGTGGATCCGTCGATATCGAGAGTCGGCAACGTCGGAGACACGTTAATCGAACTGCCATCGTAGCTAAAAGTGTAAGTTGTGGCGGGCACACCCAGTTCCATCTCGATCGATCGGACGTAACCACCATCGGCGCCAAAATCAATGTTTTCTATGCTGCCATTGGCGACGATGTTGCCACCAAACGCCGTCGGCACGGTGCTCAACAGCTCCGCTTCCAGCTGTGAGATATCCGCTACAATCAAAGCCTCGTCGACATAGCCGTTACCGACACCCATCGAATCGATGTTGTGAATGTAATTGAGGTCACTGAGATCGCTCGGCAGGCTTGAGCCGATGCCTACTGCATAGGAATCGATCGAGTTCTCATTGACGAAACCGAGGTAGCCACTACCAACCGGTGAGGTTCCATCATTGGCCTCTCCATCTGAGATGAAGTAGGAAATATTCTGAACATCATCAGCAGGATTTTGCGCAGCCAGGTCAGTCAAGAACTGGTTCTGGACCTCATCCGTCGCATCCACATAGTTGGTGCCACCACCAGGCGTGACTGAGTTCAGCGCGGTCTGGAATGAGGTCAAGTCGGTATAAGTGCCGACAAAGCTGGCCGACGAATTGAACGTGATCAGACTGACGCTTACCTGCGTTGATTGATTAAAATATTCCGTCGCCAGCGCCGACAGTGATTCCTTGGCAATCTCCATTCGCGTCGCTTCATCAGGTGGAGGATTAGTGCTACCGGACACAGCCCCCCAGCCCATGCTGCCAGAGTCATCGAGTGTAAAGATGATATTGAAAACTTTCTCTTCCGATTCAGGCACGGTCTCGATCAAGTCGTTCGCCACCGGTACATCATCGATGATACTGATCGTCAGGCTATCCTGCTGCGGCGAACCACTCGTGAAATGGTAAGTGAAGGTTTCGCTCACATCTGCACTGGTGACGTCATTCGCCTCCAATGTATAGATGTAATCACCTGCACTGAATCCCGGGTTTGTATTGTCCGCGAAGACTGTCAGCGTTCCGAGTGGCGTGTCAATAGTAATGACACCACTGCCATCCGGAGTGTAGCTTGTTGCATTGAAGTCGACACGATCCAGCGTGGTCGAACCATCGGCCGCCGCGTCATTGGCAAACAGATTGCCACTTGCGACATTCAAACCACTGCCTTCCTCGGTACCACTTGGCATGGCGCTCTCGTAAACCGTGTTTACGTCGGCTTCCGTTGAACCCACATTGATCGTAGTCGTGCCGATAGTGGTCAATTCACCATCCGACACACTATAGGTAAAGACATCAGTGCCGTCGGTCGTACCCGCATCAAACTCCAGTGAGGTCAATTCCTCTAGTGTCAGCACATCATTGACACTGACCGGTGTACCGTCAGCCAGGGTCACCGCGCCCACGCTTGTCGGCAATTCGGTAACCGTGATGACCAGTTCAGCATTGTCCGTATCCATGTCGGTTGGCGCTACGATGTTCAGAGCATTATCCTGTGCACCGGCAACCGAGAAATTATTGCTGTCGAAAACTTCTGGCGCATCATTTACGGGCATCACCGTCAGAGTGCCGGCATCTGCGCCGAACAGATTGTTATAATCTGCGTCATAAGCCTCGACCGTGATCGTGCGTGTCGCGCTGCTTGGATTCTCGGACAGGTTTTGATATGCCAGCGTATCAAGGACTGACTGGTACTCGTTTATGTCAGCCCCACCGGTTAAGGTCAGCTCCCACATGTTTCCGTCAACATCGGCCGCGCCGCTCACACTGGTGCCAGCTGTCAAATAGGACAAGCTATCCTGGCCTCCAATATAACCTTCGACACGCACGACAACTGAGCTCAGATTGCTGTTATCAACATCAGAGATTGCGATACCCGGGAGCAACGCCACCGGTGCATCATTCTCGGTGTAAGTCGTATCCGGCACCGAGCTCACAAGTGGCGGATTGACAGCCGTGTTGCTCACTGTAACTGTCACGGTAGCAGTATCTGTCTCGCCATCAACATCCGTGACGGTATAGGTGAACGAATCCGTACCGGAGAATGTTGGATCGTTGGGTGTGTAAGTATAGGTACCGTCACCGTTGTCGACGACAGTGCCATGCGCGCCCTGGGTAAAGCTGGTCAATGTAGCGCCATCGACGAGTGAATCGTTATCCAGCAGGCTGCCAATAACCAGCGGCGTATCCTGCTCGGTGATGAAATTATCGTCAACTGCATCTGGCGCACCGTTGTTGGCACCGATCGTGCCTATACCCTGAACCCCATCAGCCATCAAATGCGAACCCGATGCGAAGTTGACAGGCTGGTTGAAGTTGGTCAGGCCGAGCGAGAAGGTTTCGTCACCCTCAAAGTTGTTAGCATCACTGTTGACGGTGACGCTCACGGTTGTCGAACTCTCTCCAGCAAGAATGGTACCCGTTGACGCAATACCGACGTAATCAGCACCCGCCAACGCACTGATATCGGCAGTGCTGTAGTCAAACGTCAGGTCACTTGCCAGAGTCTGATCCAGTGAAACGGTGAACACCAGAATTGCCGTACCAGCAGCAGGCTCCTGGACAGACACGTCGGTGATAGATACTGTTGGCAACGTCACAACATTTACTGTGGTGACTGCAACATTACTACTAGTGGTACCGTCAGAAACCGACACCTCGATACTACGCATGCTATCGGCGGACGATCCATCATTGGTAAATTGAATGGAGCGGATTGCAGTCTCATAGTCTGCAATAGAGGCACTGCCTGATAAAGCCAGGCTGCCGGTTGCTGGATCAAATGCTGATGCAGTGATCCCTGTCGGCAAGCTGCCGACTATCAAAAGATCTCCAGCCTCGGCATCGGTAATTGTAATCGTGGCACCCTGCATCGAGCTGGAATCCAGATCGCTAATCGATATATCGACGTCAGCAATGGAAACGCCAGCACCACCCTCAGTAAATGTCGTCACATAATCAGCAGCCACTGCGCCACTATCATTATCCGTATCGAGGTC
>JARFQK010000252.1 GCA_029287815.1 Gammaproteobacteria bacterium | reverse complement strand
GTGGGTGGGTGTGCCCTATCACCAGCGATAAGGCGCCATAAAATTGACAGCGCAGATGCTCAATACGCTTTCGTAATTCGAACATGCCCTCAGTATACGGTTCGATTAGATCGGTATGGATCAAGACCAATAACAATCGTGTTTGCAAAAGGTTACTTGACGGGTATTTGCTGATTCTGTTTAATCTGCAGGCATTGAAATGTTAAAAAAAGGAGATCGCAAATGCACGCAGAGGGCTTTGCAACGGATGGTAGTTTACTCATTCCTCTTTCGCTTGTTCTGGCTGTCCTTCCATATATTTATTGCGCATCTGCCGCTTGGTCACGCATCAATCGGCTTGGGAACTATCCAGTCGTAAGACTCATCACTGCTGGATATTCGCGAGCGGTATCGCCACAGCCACGCTTTGTTTGTGTTCGCAACAGCGCCAGCGTGCTTCAACAGAGCTCCCCGGGCGGTTTAATGATCATCACTCAAAACGTGAGTAGAAAAGCGCGATTTCAGATGATCGCTTTCATGACAGAAATGAAACGACAACGTCAAAAGAAATCGGTAGATATTCAGTCATATGGTTACCTTAAATGATATGGAAAACACAACCAAGGAGGAAGCAAATGAGTCTTGCAGGTATACCCCAACATCTCATCCAGAGAGTTCATTACAACTTCAAGTCCTTTTATAAGACGAAAGACTTTGAGAAGTATCTCGATTGCCTGAGGCATGCAGCCAGCGAGGAAGCCGTATCAATCCATGCCTATGCTCTGATGAGCAACCACGTGCATTTGCTGATGACCTCGAAAGTACAAGACGGCGTATCGAGGATGATGAGGCGACTGACACGCGAATACACCCACTACTTTAATCTTGAGTATTACCGCAAAGGCCGGCTTTGGAACGACCGCGTCAGACCCTCGCTGATCGAGGCTGACGATTATTTGATTGCCTGTCAACGTTACATCGAGCTGAGCCCTGTACGAACAGGTATCGTCAGTCATCCCGCTGAGTACGCATGGTCGAGCTACGGTGTGAATGCACTGGGTGAACCGTCAGATTTAATCAAGCCACATCCGGTATACAAAGCCATGGGATTCAACAAGCCACAACGCATTGAGGCTTATCGACAGTTGTTTGGTCATGCGCTAGAAGCCAATCTCGTTAAGACGATATCCAAACACACAGATGACGGTTACTGCCTGGGCGGCGATGCATTCAGGCTCGAGATAGAAAGAATGCTAGGCCGCCGCCGTGCGTCCAGCAAACGGAGCAGGCCAGCTAAAAAACTCCAGCTCCGATCATGCAACTAAAACCATGGGGTCAGACTCGATGATCGGCCGAACCATCAAGTCTGACCCCGTGATTTAAGGAAGGAGATGTAATGGCAGGGATGCCACTTTTTACAATACCCGGATGGCCAAGAAACCATGGGGTCAGACTCGATGATTGGGAAAATCATCGAGTCTGACCCCATGATTTAGGTAAGGAGATGTAATGGCAAGGATGCCGCGTTTTACAATACCCGGATTGCCACAGCATGTTATTCAGCGTGGGAACAATCGCCAGAGGATCTTTCACGCCTATTCTGACTACCGGTTTTACTTGGATAAACTGACTGACGCCGCCGAGAAGCACGAGTGCGATATTCACGCCTATGTGCTGATGAGCAATCATGTGCATTTACTCGTGACGCCATGGTCGGAGGTGGGCATCAGCAAAATGATGCAAACGCTGGGCCGTTACTACGTCCAACGATTCAACTATCGCTACAAACGGACCGGAACCCTTTGGGAAGGGCGTTTTAAAGCTACGCTCGTGGAGACAGAACGGTATTTGTTGGCTTGCATGCGCTATATCGAACTTAATCCTGTCAGGGCTGGTATGGTTGCAAAACCATCAGATTACCCATGGTCGAGCTATCGATGCAATGCGTTGGGCGATAAGGATGCGCTTGTTAAGCCGCATGATGAGTATGACAGGTTGGGCAAAGACAGTGAAAAGCGTCAAAAGGCCTATCAGCAGCTTTTCTGTCAGCCGCTGTCCGAACGCACCTTGGCAGAAATCCGTGAGGCCACAAACAAAGCCTGGGTGCTTGGGAGCGAATGTTTCAAGATTAAAATGGGTAAACGATCGCGCCGACCGGTTGCATCTAGTGGCCATGGTGGAGACCGAAAATCAAAGGCATATCGACAACGACCATCAAGGGGTCAGACTCGATTTTTGGTAAAATCATCGAGTCTGACCCCTTGGTTTTTTAGTATTCGGGGCCCCCTCTGTCTTCGTAGTAGGGCTGGTCGTAGGAGGGTTGGTCGTAGTAGCTGTTAGAGCGACGGTTGTCCTCGTAGACGTTGCGCATCTGGGTGGGGAAGTCCTCGGCGGCGGTACCGAACTGGTCACCGACGTCGACCGGATTTGGTACGCCGATCGAGGGCGCAGTCCAGCCGCCGGGCATCGTGCCCATCTCGCTAGGTTTGTTCAGCATGTCGTCCCAGGCATCGGCGAGAGAATCTTGATCCATGAAGCCGCCACGCCCGCCTTTGTCCCACGGCATGCTATTGCTATCCCAAGGCATGCTGCGGCCACCGCGGTTGCTGTCCCAGGGCATATTCCCGCCCCAGGGCGAGCTGCGGCCGCCTCGACCCCGATCCCGAGGGCCTCTGAAATTGGGGCCGCCACCATAGGGTCTGTTGACGCCACCGTAACCGGGCGTAGCATAACCGGGCACACCATAGCCGGGCATGCCATAGCCGGGTGCACCGTAACCATAGGGCGCGTAGCCCGGCGTGGCCGGGGGCTGCTGCATCGGCGTGGTGCCGTAGACAGGCATGCTCCCTCCGGGTGTTGTTTGCGGTTGCTGCATCTGTGAGGTGCCGTAAGCCGGTGCGCTAGCGCCTGGCATGGTTTGCGGCTGTTGCATCTGTGAGCCGCCGTAAGCCGGTGCGCTGGCGCCTGGCATGGTTTGCGGCTGTGGCATCCGTGAGCTGCCGTAAGCTGGCGTGCCGGCGCCTGGCATGGTTTGTGGTTGTTGCATCTGTGAAGTGCCGTAAGGCGTGCTGGATCCCGACATGGTCCGCGGTCGCTGCATTTGTGAGGTGCCATAGGACGGCGTACTGGCGCTTGGCATCGTCTGCGGCTGACGCGCCTGTTGGGTGCCATAGGCTGGTGTGGTAGCGCCTGGCGTGGTCATTGGCCGCTGCATTTGTGTGCTGCCATAAGACGGTGCGCGATAGTCTGGCGTGGCCTGTGGCTGCTGCATCATTTGCGAGCTACTGCCGTAGTCCGGCACACCGTAGTCCTGTGGGCTTTGTGTTGTCTGACTCTGGATGTTGCTGCTTTGCTGGGATACGCGATCACTCAGTTCCTGCTCGCGTTGCAGTTTTTGCTGTTGAGTTTGTTTGTCGATACTGTCGATCACGCCTTCCCATCCGCCCGGAGGTGGCGGAGGATAGCTTTCGTAACCAGGTGTGAATTTTGGTGGCGCAGCCTGGCTGGAATAAACGTCATCGGCTGCTAGAACCTGAGGTGCCTGACTGGCGGCCAGCAAAATAGCCGATATGGCGGTAGTGAGCGGGAAATTTTTGCGATTTAACATTGCTGGTCTCCTGTGGGAAGCAACTGGTGATTAGACTCCGGCGCGCGGTTGAACGTCACCTTAGACTGGCAGGGGTGTTTAAAATTCAATAGCATAATGTCAATTGTCCGATTCTGCACGAAAAAAGTACCGAATATCTGAAAATGAGTTGAATTCATATCATCTCTGATATCATAGAATCATGCAAAGGATGAATAACATGAAATCATCAGTCATCGCCCCGTTTTTCATTGCGCTGATGGTATCGGGCTGTTCTGGTATCACGGTAAGTCAGGATTACGCCAAAGAGGCCGATTTTTCCACGTTGAAAACATACCAGTGGAAAGAAACTCTTGATGTCGAGCGGGGCGAACAGCCCGAGCTGAGCCCGTTAGTCGCAAGCCGAATTCGAGATGCGGTCGAGCGTGAGCTGCAAGCCAAGGGCATCGTGTACGCAGACGAAGCACCAGACTTCTTGATCGACTATAACCTGACCGTGGAAAGCAAGATCCATAGTAGCAATGTTGGCACGACGATTGGGGTCGGCACGGGCGGTTACGGTCAAGTTGGCGGCGTGGTTGTCAGTACAGCGCCTGATATCAGGCAGTACGACGAAGGGACGCTGTATATCGACTTTCACAGCACCGCCGCAAATCAATTGGTCTGGCGCGGCATCAGTTCACAGGTCATTGATAAGCACGATGCTCCCGAGCGGGTCACGGAACAGATCAATCTCAATGTTCAGAAGATACTCGAACAGTTTCCTCCAGACTGAGCTGCGATCAGCTGCTGTTCAATGGCAGGGTCTCGGTTGGCGTGGGATCTCGTTGTCGTCTCTTTCTGTTGGCTAATCGGCTTTTCAGCCAAAGCTTGTCGATCAGCGCGGTAATGTTTTCGTTATAGGCACCCAGGTAATGGGTTGCCGCTGCCGGCGCGTCGGCTTGTTCCATGCGCGGGCGGTCGTGGCCGATGTTGTAGATTCGATCCCGTAAAGATGGCGCCGGATCGTCCTGATCTGATTCTGCATCGAAGGTTTCTTCAATGAACATTGCGAGCTTATCCCCGGAAAAGTTCGCATTCATAGCTGTGGCCATTTTCTTGTGCGGGGTCGGTGTGGTCGCGGTATTCATAGCGGCAATCTTATCCACAGCCGGCCAGTAACGTATCTTCAGATAATGGCGACAGACCGCATCTGCAGTGATCATCTCTCGTACTTGTTCGTCATTGTACATTTCCATCGCACAAAAATCGGCGTTGAGCTCGCTTTGACGCGCGACTTGTAAAGACAGAGATGAATACAGCGGTGAATACAAGGAGAAAAACCATGCCAACGGTTCGGTGCCAAAACCTTTTTGCGCTGCGTAGCCAAGCCGGTATTGCTGCCAAACGACCCGTCGCTGAGACAACCAAAGCGTTACCAAGTTGTCTCGTTTGAAAAACTGAATGAGTCGGCGCGCGAGCAGTCGCTCAAACTGCGTTGCATTCAGGCAATGCAGCACCGGCAGTCCAATGATCAGTGTGTTGAGCGTTGCCGCTGGGAAGGCTGTTCTTGGTATCTTGCCAATATCGAGTTGGTAATTCGATGTGATGACAACTTGATCGATGACGGATCGCTTGAAGCACGACTCGAGCTGCTCAATCTGATTGAACAGCTCCGGCGCTTTGTCTTCAGCAAGTCTGAGTCCCTCGAGAGGCGGTCGCTTGTATTGGGTGAGGCGGTAACTGACAAGGCCGGAAATGATTGCAATAGCCAGCCAGATCGATACGCTATGCCAGGCAATGCTCTCGCGCAGGAAGAATTCCTGGTAGATACTGAAGGTGCTGGTCAACAGCAGCACAGGGAACAGTAATATTGCAACGTAACCCAGGGTGGCGAACAGAATGATACCTACACGATACAGATGCATCTTCTGATCACGGAGCAGGCGCCTGAACTCACGTAATCTTACCAGCAGGCGCTCTGTCGACATGAGGGGAGTCATAGGGTTGCGTCGGATTGAGTCGTGAAGATCGAGCGTTTTGCCTTCATAGGGTTAATGTTACGAGTTGAAGAATAAAAAAATCACGTCCCTGTGATTTTGCCTTTGAATAATTTAGCGGTTTGCAACGACGCGTTTGTCGACCAGCTGCTTGATCTTCTTTTCGATTATTTTTTTCTCTTCAGCACGATAACCAAGGCTCTTGTGCACCAGGTTGCCGTTCCTGTCGATCAGGAAGGAACTTGGCATGGCTTTGAGGTTATACGCTTCAGCCGTTTTCCCACTATTGTCAAAGCCAATGTCAAATTTCGCCGGCATCTTCCTTAGAAATTCATTCGCTTCCTTTCGGGATTCATCGAGATTTACTGCGATAATCTTGAAGCCTTCGTCACCGTAGTGTGTCTGCAACTCGTTCATCCACGGAAACGAACGCTTGCACGGTTCGCACCAGGACGCCCAAAAGTCAAGATACACCACCTGGCCTTTGTATTTCGAGAGCTGGATTGTGTTGTTCTGTCCGGGCAAGCTAAAGCCGGGCGCTTTTTGGGCGAGAGCAAACGAGGGTGATAGAAAGCTGTATATCGCTACAGCGGTAATGGCAATATGGCTCAAAGAAATACGCATTGCGAACTCCAAAATCGTTCATTAAACACAGCGCCCTTCGAGGGTAACAGGACACTGGCGGCAACCTTCGCCGTGTATTCAACAATCAGCGTTTTGGAGCATTTGTGGGCTCGGCGTGTTTGTGAGTGAAGACAACATTCATGGTTTTTGCTTGACTCTACACTTTGACGAACTATAGCATATCGTAAATATTGTTTACAGTTTTTCGTTAATAAACCTGGCAATTGTCTCAAAAATACGGTTCGTCGGGATGCGTGCCCAGCCCGTCGGATCGTAGTCCTGAAAGCGCTTTATGGTGCTACACTGTATTGAAGTTTGCCCCCCCGACTGCTTGTCTTGCGGCCAAAAATGCAAAAATTTTCAAACGATTAGGTTCTGCGTGTGCGTTTGAATTTTCGCCTGACATAACCTGACGATGTCGAATTGAATCAAGGCTACCTGCCAGTTGTTTGAATTGTCATGGCCTTGGAAAAAGATGGTTAATTCTTGATCACTACTTCGGGCCAGTCCCAAGAAACTAACGTACACGGATACCTGACGTACAGAGAGGTTGCTGATGAGGTTCAACAAATCGTTAATCATCATAATGTCCATGATCGTGATGGGTTGCGATCCCGGCCTGCCGGAAGGACAGAGTGAGTATGCTGCTGGCGGCGCCGCCGCAGCGCTTTCACAAGGCGAGTTCAATGCGCTGCCTGCCGAAGAGCAATACTTAGTAGCCAATAAGCTGTTGGGTACGATGCTGCGTGGTGTTTCAGTCGAGGACTATTTTAATCTTGATGCAGGCATGGCCAGTCTGCAGCCAAAAAGCGCCAGATTTCTGAACGATATCAAAGCCGCGATCGAAACAGACATGAACCCGGCCGACGTTCTAGCTGTTGACACCTTGATCGATGGTCTCGATGAAGAGGGCAACCCCGACCCGGACGTTGCCAAGTACCGTTTTGATACCGATTCGAACACGCGTAATAACGAACGCGCCAAGCAAGTGCCTTTGGCACGCATCAAAGAATATCCCATCAGTCGCGATATGTTCGTGCATTGGATGGCTTATGTGCTGATCAATACCATCATGTTCTCTCCGGCCGAGGAAATGGAGAGCACGGACTATACCGACGTGCAGAACATGTACCGATTTCTGGTGACCAACCTCCAGGACGGGACGCCAATTCGTCAAGTGATTCGCTCGAATCTGACATCACTGGCGCGCTGGCGTGTCTCCCGCTCACCTGAAAACCACGCGCTCGAGGCATATGAGCTCTACTTGGGATTGTTCGAAACTGAAGAGGATTCGTATCGCGGTGGTATTGCCTGTAAAGACCTGTATCTGACGAACGAGGATGACGGCTACCTGATCCGCCGCACAGATTTTCCGAACACGACGCCACAGTTGCTCCTCGAGAATAATTATGTGACGACTTGTGATGATCTCTATGAAGTCATCGCAGGCCACCCGTTGTTGATACCGCGCGTGGTTGAGGTGATCTTCAACTATTTCGTTGAACTACGTGCTGACAATCTCGAGTACCGTCAGAGCATGATCAATTCGATCGCGAACAGCAACCCGGAAACTTTCGAGGATATCTTCAAGGCGATACTTTTCTCACGAGAATATCTGTTGAATATCGAACGGCCGAAAACGTTTGAGGAGAATCTGATGCCGCTACTGGATACGCTCCAATGGCACCCAGGCGAGAACGCGGGTGAGCTGGATGAGCAGATCTTCAGAAGGATGACCGAGTTCTCGAATGAGCAGATCTACCTCGACGGCATGGGTTGGGCAAC
This sequence comes from Gammaproteobacteria bacterium, assembly GCA_029287815.1. Taxonomy (GTDB): domain Bacteria; phylum Pseudomonadota; class Gammaproteobacteria; order SZUA-229; family SZUA-229; genus JABDQW01. Next base: position 160 of record JARFQK010000252.1, on the reverse strand, counting down.
GATGAAATACAAGATCGGGCGCCTCCCGGATGTGCCGCTCGATGGTCTGAGCTACGCGAACTATCACAAGTCGATGCGCCAAGAGGTGTTGATGAACAGAGGTTACTATGATCCGTCAGGGGATCGTGGCAACGCGAACTTCCTCTACGATGAAAATGGC
>JARFQK010000242.1 GCA_029287815.1 Gammaproteobacteria bacterium | reverse complement strand
CTTCAACTGTAATCATTGGATTAGTACCCGTATTTGCATCATGGCGTCATGTGCCCGTTTCAGCCTGAGCTCAGAGCGCATTTCTATATTCTACAACAACTGGGTTTGAAGGTTGCCGCCGCAACTTCATCGAAATCGGCGAGCACACAGCAACGATTCACCAACTTCAGTTCAACCGATAACGTTGCGCCGATGATGCTCAGGAAACACATGCCAGCCATAGCTTCGTGCTATGATCAGTGGTATCTTCATGATCACTATCAATCACGGAGCTGGAAGCTTTGCATCCGGCCAGGCGACGAATGAACCATGACCCTGACTGAGCTACGCTACATCGTTGCGGTCGCGCGCGAACGCCATTTTGGTAGAGCCGCAAAATCCTGCCATGTCAGCCAGCCGACACTGAGTGTCGCGATCAAGAAACTGGAGGACGAACTCGGTATTTCAATTTTCGAGAGAGGCAGCAATGAGATTTCCCTGTCACCGGTCGGCGAGCGCGTAGTGCAGCAAGCCCAGCAGGCGCTGGAAGCTGCCGACAACGTAAAGCAAGTGGCGCTGCACGGGAGAAACCAACTCGCAGGGCCACTTCGAATCGGCGCGATCTATACGATCGGGCCGTACTTGTACCCGGAATTGATACCGCGACTGAGAAAAGCTGCACCGGAAATGCCGCTGATTGTCGAAGAAAATTACACGTCGGTGTTGACCGAAAAGCTCAAGCGAGGTGAACTGGATGTGATCGTGATCGCGCTGCCGTTCAACGAGCACGGCATCGTTTCCCAGGCGCTTTATGACGAACCCTTTGTCATTCTGCTGCCCTCCTCGCATCCGCTGACCGCGCGCAAGACGATCACCTCGGCTCAGCTCGAGGGTGAAAACGTATTGTTGCTAGGTAAGGGCCATTGCTTTCGCGACCATGTGCTCGAAGCCTGCCCGGCCTGCGTACCCAAGCCGGGACTGGTCGGCGATCTTGCCCATACCATCGAGGGGAGCTCGCTGGAAACCATTCGCCACATGGTGGTTTCGGGACTCGGGATTACAGTGCTGCCGTGCACAGCCGCCGGCGCCCACAGTTATTCGCAACGGCTGCTGAGCATACGCCGTTTCAGTCAGCCAGTGCCTGTTCGCACAGTAGCCTTGGCCTGGCGCGTGTCCTTCCCGAGGCCAAAAGTCATCGATGTCATCAACAAAACGATCCGTGACTGCAATCTCGGCTGCGTCAAATACCTTCGTCGCAAGCGATAATCGGCCCACGGCCTAGCCCGCATGTTGCACGAAGGATTTGGATTTTACGGGCAAGCTGGTTAAAAGGCAGGTGTTAGAAACGCAGAGAGCACAAAGTAAAGTACAGTATTGGTGCTTTCGAATCTTTGCAACCAGTGACCCCAACAAAGGAAGATAGGATACCTTCAGCTTTGCTCTGCGGCCTCTGCGTCTCCGCGAACTCTGCGTCAATAAACATGCATAGACAGAGCAGAATCTGGCCGGCCAGTTGCGCGGCTGCCCGCTGAACAAGAATCGATCATGCAACGCGAAGACGTAATGAACGCAAAGCGAATAATAATTTGAGGTGGCATAGGTGAAACGGCGCTCGTTTAAATCGTAGCTTCTCTCTCCGGCCTCTGCGTCTCCGCGCCTTGGCGTCAAAAAGGCAACGACGAACGCGGTACCTCTGCCGAGGCTCAGTGGACGAAACCCAGCTCCAGGCGCCCGTTAACAGCCTTGACGAGCTGTTGGATATGATCGGCATTGGCACCGAAATCGGCCTTGCCGACGCGGGAGCGTGATTCGATATGCAAAGCGGTGCGAGTAATGCCCTCCTGGCACCCCTGGGGCTTGATTTTGATGTGCACATCATCCACGAACAACAGCAGATGGGTTTTGGCAGCGAGGTGCAGGCGCCACCGAACGTCATCGCTGTCGGTAATCGCCCAGCCCAGACTGATGGCCGCGTCCTTGACGGCAATATACAGCTCATCAGGGCCTGCCGAAAATACTGGGGTGCGTAATTCTGCAAAAGGGTGGTCATCGGCGGTCTTGGCAACATTGGTCGTGAGATACACAACCAGTCTTTCTTTCAACCCGGGCGGATCAAACAGCGGCGCATGGTTCTTCAGCAAGGTTCCAACGACCAACAACAAGATCGCAGCGACAATGATGAGCAAAATCTTCATTCTGTATCCGTCAGTTGAGCCGAACGTCGGCGGCGGGCAGTCGAATCCGTGAGGTCAGCGACACCGCGACCATTGATTGGGGAGCCGGCACACTACAAGCAATCGCAATCCGGCTTTTGCGGTTTCGAAACAACCCGCGTTGCCCACATCCCTGCAGATCCCAAGTCCTCGATGCCACATTCGTATTGAGTTTGTCGATCATAACAAGTTGTGGCCCAACAACGCAGCGTATTTCCACCAAAAAAAGTAATCGCGTTTCAATGCCAGAATTCACAGATTATCAGAAAAATTTCTTTACAAATTGTTTAGGCCAGAAAAAGCGATCGACGGCTTTTCACTAAGTGCCTGTTATCGAATCTTTTTCGGGTTTTATCCACAGCTTTTTCGACGATTCTCCACGCACATATACACAAGATCTTGTGCTTGACTTGGCGGCAAACCACATTCTAT